>JBQCJS010000173.1:0-4822 GCA_051952485.1 Thermomicrobiales bacterium
CCGTGCGCATCTCGGTCGTGGGCAGGTCGTGATTGATCACGCCGCTGAGGTGCGGCCCCTTCAGGCGCCCCCAGTAGCGGCCGGACGGCATCTCCAGCAGCGTCGCGGCGAAGCGATGACCGCCGAAATGGGTGCACCGCCAGAGCCGGGTGTTCGTGCCGGAGGCGGCGGCGATCTTCTTCAGCTCGCGATAGACCGGATACCCGAACTTCGCGCAGCAGGCATCGATCGCGCCGTGGGTGCAGACGAGGAAGTCGCGCTGGTCCGTCGCGCGCTCGATCCGGCATGCTTCGACATCGGGATGGGCCTCGTCCTCCACGAAGGCGGAGAGCAGCTCCACGAGGCGGTCGCTCGGCAGGAGATACTCGCGGGCGGCGTACCCGGACGCCGGCGCCGGGACCTGGTCGAACACGATCACGCGGGTGCGGCCCTCGACGGCCAACTCCGGGTCCGGCGCGATACCGAGGAAGCCCCAGTAGATGCCTTTTGCATACAGCCCGTAGACGAAGTCCTTCAGGCCGGCCGGGACATTCGTCCCGGAAAGGACCTCGTACGGCCACGGCAGCGGCAGCTCGGTCGCGATGTAGCGGGAGGTGGACCAGGCGGACCCGATCAGGTCCTCTCCGCTCGCCTCCGACACCAGCGAGCAGAGCTGGACCTTGGGGCGGGCGTCGGGGGCGGTCGAGGATGCGCTCACGGGGAATGCTCCGGGCAGGGGATGGGGTGTCGACGGTCGTCGATACCTGAGTACACAAGTCGGATACCATCCTACACGATCGTTGCCGCATGTGTGGACGAAGCAGGAAGGGGAAACCATGCCGGAGCGTACCGGGATGCAGACGGGACCGCTGGCGATCGTGATCACCGGGCCGGTCGGCGCAGGGAAGACGACGACGGCCATCGCACTCTCGGACCTGCTGGAGCGTGCCGGGATGCCGCACGCGATGATCGACATGGATCACCTGCGATGGGCGTGGCCACCGCCGCCCGACGACCGGTTTCACGCGCGACTGGGCATGCGGAATCTCGCGGCGGTCTCGGCGGCTTACCGGGAGGCCGGGGCGCGGGTGCTGGTGCTCGCGGATGTGGTGGAGACGCCGGAGGACCGCGCCGCCTATGCGGAGGCAATCCCCGGGACGCGCATCGTCATCGTGCGGTTGCGGGTTCCGCCCGAGCTGATCGTCCAGCGCCTGCGTGGGCGGGACACGGGCGATCAGCTGGCATGGAGCCTGAAGCGGGCGCCGGAGCTGGACGGCATCATGGACGCCGCCGGGATCGGCAGCACGGCGGGGGACCTGATCGTGGAAGTGGGGACGCGGACGTCCGATGCGGTGGCGGAGGAGATCGCCTCGCGGCTGGGATTGGCCTAGTGGAGCGTCTCGCCTTACTTGTCCTCTTCCTGCTTGGTCGGGCCGCCATGAAGGCCGCAGCGCGACGGGACCCCACAAACGGCCGGATCGGCGGGCGATTCGGTCGTTCGTAGGGCAAACCCTTGTGGTTTGCCGCCTTCCCTGCGCAATGCCTGATTAGATGAGACGGTCCACCTAGAGGGGCGGAGCCTGTCATCGTCGGCGGGAACATGTGGATCGGTTCCGGCGCAATCCGATTGGCCTTGCAGGAGCGATCACGCCATTCCGTGAGAGCACCGTGCATTCGTGGCTACGGCTCCGGATACGACTGTCGGACAACGCTCCGGGCGGGGAACAGCAAACGGCGGGCCTTGTGGGGAGGCCCGCCGTTCACATTTGGGGGGAGGAGAAGGAATGGCGACGTGTGTGGGTCACGTATCTTCGTCATTCCGATACCGAGTATGACGCCGGAACATGAACGAACCCTGAAGGCTCCGTGAAACGTTCGTGAATCCTCTACGCCCGGCTCAGGCGGTGGTGGCCGCGCTGGCGGGAGAGGCGATCGCCTGCTCGATCGCGGCGCGGATCAGGTCGTAATCGCCTTCCGGGACCAGGTGGACATTGCCCTGGAATGCCAGGGTCCAGTTCGCTGCCGGCCACTTGCTGGCGTATTCCATCTGGCGGGCGAGCGGCTCGGCCGGAACGAAGTCGGCTTCCGGCAGGGCGAGGTCCGGCGCGATGTGGACGCGGAAGGGATAGTCCTCGCCCTCGCGCTTCTTGTTGCCACTGACCCAGATCGGCTCGTGATCCTCGAAGTAGTCCGAGGTGATCGTCGCGATGCCGGCGAAGGCCTTGATGCCGGTGACGTAGAACACGATCTTGTCGCCTGCGTGCATCTGCTCCGCCTTCTTGCGATGGCGGGACTTCATGCCCTGGATGGTGAAGCCGCGTTCGACGGTCTTCTGCCAGTTGTCGACCGAGCTGACGAGAATCCAGTGCTTCGGCTGATGATCGGGTGCGGTCATGAGGCGATCTCCGGGTGATGCGCGTCGCTCGTTCGAGCGCAGCGCACAGGCGTGTAGCGGTCGGGTTTCGGCGGGGTGGCACTAGAACCGGATGCGGGGCCGGGGCCAGCGCCGGATACGCCGGCGCCGGCGTTCCTCCACATCGTAATTCGGATCGCGCGGGTGGTCGCCGAAAGCCGAGCGTACGCGGTCGACCATCCCCGCCGGTTGGGTCATCAGGTCGGCGTATTCCTCGGCGGACCCGACGGGCCCCGGGTCCTGCCCCTGCCGCTGTTCGATCAGGTAGCGATGGCGCATCACCCACAGGTAGATGTCCGCCTCGGTGAGGTCGGGGAACTCCTCCAGCACCCGGCGGTCGCGCACGACGCGGATGATGGGCAGGTAGATCCAGGTGTACCAGTCGTTGACGGCCTCCTCGACGGTCGCCGGGCGGTGCCAGATCGCGCTCAGCCAGGCCTGGTGTCCCTGGATCTGTTCCCAGATCTCGTCGTAGCGGCCCAGGGCGGTGGGCCGGATATCGTGATCCGGCTGCAACCGGTCGAGGTTCGTGCGGCGCAGGAACTCGGCGTATTCGGCCTGGAGCAGGATCTCCTGCGTGGTCATCCGTGAGTTCAGGGGAACGCGCAGGTGTCCTTCGATCACCTCGGCATCGATGAACTCCACGCCCCGTTCGCGGGCGACCGAGACGCGATGGTTGCCGTCCTTCACGAAGTAGATGTCGCCGACCTTGTAGAGCTGGATCGGGGGCAGGCGCACGTCCTCGTAGAAGGCACGGTCGATGTTCTTCCAGCGGCCGGACGTGCTCTTCGTGCGGGGAAGGAAGGCGCGGTCGAAATCGCCGTAGCGGTCCATGCTGCCGACGATCTGGGCGATCGGCACGGTCTGCATGCCGCGATAGCTCTCCCCCTCCGGGCTGACGCGCTTGCGGACCTCGTGGAAGGGGACGAGCTCGTTCTCGCGGCGGGTGGCGGTGGCGATGATGTCGTTCAGGAAGGCCTTCTGCCGGGCGCGGTCGAAGTCATCCCGGACCTGATCGTCCATCATGGGCGGGACTCCGTGGTGAGCGAACCGGATGGCGCCGGGGCCGCCAACGGGTCGCTGGCCGGCTCATCGACTGGCGCTGCCTGCCTGGCCGGGTCCTCGATGCCGGCGAAGGCCAGTTCGAGCTTCTGGTACGGATAGACGTTGATCACCTCGGTCCCGGCGAAACGCTGGGAGAAGGGTTTGGAGCGGTCGTAGAGGTGGATGTGCCCATGCAGCTGGTAGACCGGCCGGAAGCGTTCCAGGAAGCCGCGCATGGAGATGAAGCCGCGGTGCGCGAGGTCCTCCCGGTCCCCGACATCGCGCGGTGGCGCGTGGGTGACGAGGATATCCAGCGCCCTGCCGTGCCGGTACTTGTTCCAGAGCAGGCGCGGGGTCATCTTCAGGATCTTCCAGCGCATCTGCCGCTCGGTGAACTGCACCGGTTCGCGTTCGGAGTAGCGGGGCGAACCCGGGAGACCGGCGAGGATGAGGCCGGTCTGCGGATCGGTGATGACCTTGCCGCCGAGATCGATGCACCCCTCCGGATGGCGGGGCGTCCCCCGCTCCCCGACCCGGGTGAGCTCCTCGGCGTGGTTGCCGAGCACGTAGTAGACGGGGCGGTTGAGCGCGGAGGAGAGGAACTCCAGGTAGTTCGCCGGGAGATCGCCACAACTGATGACCATCGACACATCGCCCATGCGCTCGGCGATGGACGAGCTGTAGATGCGCTGGTCGACTTCGTCGGAGATGGCGAGGACGTTCAGGTGCATGAGGGGAAGCCGGCTTTCCGTCCAGTCAGTGGGCCAGGTGGGCGGTGGGCGGGCCGCGGCGTCGCCCGCCCGATGATGCCGCAATCATACCCCAGGGCCGCCACGATTCCTGGTCCGCACGCCGAAGCCGGATGGCCATCGCATGCCGCGCCCAGGTGCGGTGTCCTGAGTGGACCATCTCGCCCAAGCTGCCTCATGGCGGCCCGCCAGGCCGCCATGAGGGCGGCCCCCACAAACGACCGGACTGCAGGCGGCCCGACCAGGTGAGCAGATGCCAGGTCAAGCGCGACGGCCCACCGGTCTTCTGCGCCGGCTAGCCCTCCGCGGCGTCGAGGGCGGCCAGGTGGGCGATCTCGTTCCAGGACGCGAAGGCGAGCGCCCCGTCCGGCCCGACGATGACCTCGCTCATCGAGCAGTTCGCCAGCGTCGCGTGCCGGTTCGGCCAGCGGTCCAGCGGGTCGCCATGCAGGTGCGCCGCCATCCACGCCAGCGAGCCGCCGTGGGCGACCACCGCCACGACATCGTCCGTGGCGAGATGATCGGTCACGATGCGCTGGAAGGCATCCAACACCCGGCCCGAGAAGGTGACGCCGTTCTCCCCGCCCGGCCAGCCGTCGCCGAGGACATCGTCGCGATCCATCGTGGCGGCCAGCTC
>JBQCJS010000174.1:0-10002 GCA_051952485.1 Thermomicrobiales bacterium
CCTCATCGTATCCAGCATCTCAGCCGCCGCCGGCACATCGATCCTGACGGCCCTCGGGACGGCGGGTGCTTCGGCCCAGGCGACCCCGGCCGCCTCGCCTGCGGCATCGCCCGTCGCGACCGATGCCTTCCCGGTGACGGTGTCCCACGTCTACGGCCAGACCGTCATCGAGTCCGCGCCCAGCCGCGTGGTCACGATCGGGTGGTCGACGCAGGACGCGGTGATCGCGCTGGGCGTGGACCCGGTCGGCATTCCGTTCCAGGCGTGGGGCGGCGATGCCGACGGCTTCCTGCCGTGGACGCGCGAGGCGCTGGCGAATCGCACGCTTCCGGCGACGTTCAACACGGACGCCGGGATTCCGTTCGAGGACATTACCGCCCTCGATCCGGATGTCATCCTCGCGCCGTACTCGGGTATCACGCAGGACGAGTACGACACGCTGAGCAAGATCGCGCCGACGGTCGCCTATCCGGAGGTCGCCTGGGGCACGTCGTGGCAGGACGACCAGCTCATCACCGGCAAGGCGTTGGGCATGAGCGCCACCGCCGAGAAGCTGGTGACCGACACCGAGGCGCTGATCGCATCCCAGACCGATCAGTACCCCCAGCTGAAGGGCAAGACGTTCGCCTACGGCAACATGGGCGACGGCACCACCTTCAACTTCTACACCACCACCGATATCCGGTCGATCTTCCTCACCGCGATCGGCCTCGTGCCGAGCGATTTCACCAGGAGCATGGACGAGCAGGCTGGACCCGCGAAGTACTTCGCCACCGTCAGTTTCGAGCTGGCTGGAACGGTGGAGGCGGACATCGTCGTGATGTGGTTCGCCAACGAGGACGAGTACACGAAGGCGCAGGCGATCCCGGCCTTCCAGGCGATCCCGGCGGTGAAGGAAAACCGTTTCGCCGCAGTGGTCGGCGAGGACCTGGTGATGGCCAGCTCGGCGTTCTCCGTGCTCTCCATCCCCTACATGCTGGACCAGTTCATTCCGACCCTCGCGGCGGCGGCGGACAACGTGAAGTAGGGTGCGCATCGGCCCGCCGGGATGGCAATGCCTCCGGCGGCCGGACTCACGTCTGGATGCCGGGGGCATGGCGTGGCATGATGGATCGGTTGCTCCGACGAGCGGCCAGCTACCCCCCGCATCGCCGAACCAGGAGTCTCTCCACGCATGGCCACGATCGATGTCCTCGACCTGCTGAAGTCCACCGGCGCGCTGAAGGAGGGTCATTTCCTGCTCTCCTCCGGCCGGCATAGCGCCATCTACATCGAGAAGTTCGACCTCCTGCGCAACCCGGTGGCGACCTCGGAGGTCTGCACGGGCTTCGCGGAGTGGGCGAAGGACAAGGCCGTGGATGTGGTGGTCGGACCGACGACGGGCGGCATCCTGCTGGCGTTCGAGACGGCGCGCCAGCTGGGCGTGGCTGCGGCCTACGCGGAGCGGGCCGAAGGGGGCTCCACGGCGCGGGAACTGCGCCGGGGCACGGTCCTGCCGGCGGGCGCGCGGGTGCTGGTGGTGGACGACATCCTGACCACCGGCGGCAGCGTCCGGGAGACCCTGGATGCGCTGGCGCCGCACGGGGTCGAGGTGGTCGGGATCGGCCTCCTGGCGGACCGGAGCGGCGGGAAGGTGACGTTCGGCGAGATTCCAGTGATCTCGCTCGCGAAGGTCGAGGTGGACTCGTGGGCCCCGGACGAGGTGCCGGACTGGCTGGCCGCGATTCCGGTCACGAAGCCGGGTACGACGGCGGTCAAGTAGGCTCGAGGCGAGACGATCGGGAAGCAGACGGATTGGGGCGTGATGCTCCGATCCGTCTGCGTTGCGTTCAGGCGGCGCGCCGGGCGTTCTCCACGATGGCGTCGATGATCGGCGCCTCGAGCGGGGCCGGAATGTCGTGACCCATGCCGTCGATCATCATCAGCCTCGCACCCGGAATGGCGGTCGCCGTGTCGATGCCGTGCGGCGGAGGGAAGAGCGGGTCCTCCGACCCGTGAATGACGAGCGACGGCGTGGCGATGGTTGCCAGCCGGGAGCGGCGATCGCCATCCACCGCAATGGCGGCGAGCTGCCGCGTGAACCCGCCCGGATCGTAGGCGCGCCGCGCCTCTTCCATGACCAGAACGCGATAGGCCGCTTCATCGAAGGGCGACCCGGAGCCAGCAATGTGCCGCGCGAACGTGAGGCTGTGCTCGAGGTAGGCCCCCGGGGCCTCGACAGGGTTGGGCACTGGCCGCGTCATCAGGGCCATGGTCCCGGTTGAGGCGGGAGGGAGCGCAGGGTTCCCGCTGCTGGACATGATCGAGGTCAGCGAACGCACGCGGTCGGGGTAGGTGCTCGCTACCAGTTGAGCGATCATGCCTCCCATCGAGCGACCGACAACGTGTGCGCGTTCGATGGCAAGCCCATCGAGAAGCCTTGCGGCGTCTGCTGCCATGTCGGCGAGCGTGTAGGGCACCTCGGGCAGAATCCCTCGCTCGAATGAGCGGGTCATGGTGCTGAAATCCGGGGCAGGCGTGTGCCAGAAGTGGGTGGAGAGGCCAGCATCGCGGTTGTCGAACCGGATCACCTGAAGCTCGTGCGCGGCCAGCTGGCGACAGAAGGCGTCGGTCCAGCGGATCATCTGTGTACCAAGTCCCGCGATGAGCAGCACGGCCGGATCGGAGGGGGTGCCGAAACGGTCATACGCGAGGTGGATGGGTCCGATGTCGATGGTGTTCGTGGTCATTGGTAATCCAGGCAGGGTGTTTCAGGCAGGGATATCGGTGAGTCGGCGAATGAGGCGAGCATCAGCGCGTAGGTGCGGATGTCGGGTGGCCAGATGCAGATCGCGGCATGGAACTGGATGGCGTCATCTGCGAACAGCGCCCGGCTCGCCTCTTCGAATCCTTCGGCATCGCCCGCGATGGCATGGATGAATCGGTAGGACGCCTCGTGCCGCGCCCTGCGCTCGTCCGTGGCGACGGCGTCCCGCGTGGCGCCTTCGACGAGGCGGCGGAGTGCGGCCGACGCTCCACCCGGCTGGGTCTCCAGCCATGCCCAATGACGGGGAAGGAGAGTCACTTCGCGGGCGACGACCCCCAGTCTGGGGCGTCCACGTCCGCGCGGCGTCACGCTCTCCGGTTCCGGGTCGCCGAGCGGGGGCGTCAGGGCGCTGCGTTGCTCCAGCCCGTCACGGTCGCCGGCGAGGGTGCGCCGAAGGTTCAGGTCGATCTGCTCGCCGGTCGTATCGTCGAACACCAGCAACGCGCTCGATGGATCGCGAGCGAATTGCGTGGTCACGGCCCGCGCGACCTCGGGCAACGGGCCGGATGCAAGCCGCTCCGTTCCGAGAAAGGCGGTTACGGTTCGTTCCTGCTTGCCGGCATCTGGCATCATGCGCTCCTCCTTGCTAGAATATTACCCGGGTATAAATGGGTTGTCTACCCGTCTCCGGGAATGGGAGGGCACACGCAAAGGGAGTGAATGCATCTACGCATTCACTCCCCGGGTGAGATATTCGGTTGAGGGGCGGGGTCAGGATCGCTCGGCCTGGCGGGCGATCTTCTGGTGCAGCTCGGCCTTGAGCTCGGTGAGGTCGTTCAGGCGTTGCTCGATCTGTTGCAGAGTGTCCTCGCGCGGCCGGGATACGTACTCGTCCCGCAGTTCGATCAGCATCTGGGCGATGCGGCCGATCGTGCGGACCGTCTGGGTGGGATCGTCTTCACGCGACGACAACGAGTAGCCGGACATCTGGCGCTCCTGAATTGGCGGACGGTGTGGGGCCCCGGCCCCGATCGGTTCGAGGAGTTGGCCTCGGCGCCCGATGCATACAGCGTAGCACGCATTTCCGGAAAAACGCTGGGAACGGACGCGGATTCGTCCCCAGCGTCCACCGGCGGGTCACGACTGGAGCGCTTCCGGCAGCACGCCGGCCAGCAGCGCCTGCAGATCGTCCTCGGTCAGCACCGGCACCTTCAGCGACACGGCCTTCTCGGCCTTGCTGCCGGCGTCGGCACCTGCGATCACGGCGGAGGTCTTCTTCGAGACGGAACTGGTCACGTTCGCGCCGGCCTGGCGCAGGCGCTCCTCCGCCTCCGGGCGGGTCAACGCATCGAAACGGCCCGTCAGGACCAGCGTGAGCCCTTCCAGCGGCCTGGCGCTGGCATGTTCGTCCCGCTCGTCGGCGACCCGGACGCCCGCGGCGGCGAGCCGGGCGACGAGCGCCTGGTTCACCGGTTCCTGGGCGAAGTCGAAGACGCTCCGGGCGACGATCTCCCCGATGCCGGCGATGCCCGTGATCTCCTCGACCGGCGCGGCGAAGAGCGCCTCGAACGAGCCGAAGCGGTCCGCGATCAGGGTGGCCGTGCGCTCACCGACGTGGCGGATGCCCAGGCCATGCAGGAGCCGCCAGATCGGCTGGTCCTTGCTCGCCTCGATACTCGCCTTCAGGTTCTCCGCGCTCTTCTCGCCGAAGCCCTCCAGTCCGGCGACCTGCTCCCAGTCGAGGTGGTAGATGTCGCTGGCATCGTGGAGCCAGCCGAGATCGACGAAGCGGTCGACCAGCTTCGCGCCCAGGCCCTCGATGTCCATCGCGGAGCGGCTGACGAAGTGATGCAGCCGCTCCTTCAGCTGGGCGGGGCACGACGCGTTCGTGCAATACCGCATCGCGACGCCCGGTTCGCGATGGACGGGTGTGCCGCAGACGGGGCAGGCATCCGGGAAGTGGTAGGGCACCTCGTCGCCGGTCCGGCGCTCCTCGACGACCTTCACGATCTGCGGGATGACATCGCCGGCGCGCTGGACGACGACGGTATCGCCGATCCGGATGTCCTTCCGGGCGATCTCGTCCTCGTTGTGCAACGTGGCGCGGCTGACGGTGACGCCCCCGATGTTGACCGGTTCGAGCACGGCCAGGGGGTTCAGGGTGCCGGTGCGTCCGACGTTGATCTGGATATCGAGCACCTTCGTCGTCTGCTGGATGGCGGGGAACTTGTAGGCGGTGGCCCAGCGGGGGTCGCGGGCGACGTAGCCGATCTCCTCCTGCAAGGCCAGGTTGTCGACCTTGATCACCATGCCATCGATCTCGAAATCGATCGACTCGCGCTGGCCCAGCCACCACTGGCCGCGTGCCCAGACCTCGTCGATCGTCTCAAGCCGCGCGGCATCCTGGGAGGTGGTGAAGCCAAGCTCGCGCAGGAGGGCGAGCGAGTCCCAGTGGGTGCGCGGCCAGTCGCCCTCCCCGATGATGTAGCCGACCTGGTAGGAGAAGAGGCGCAGCGGACGCTGGGCGGTGATGCGTGGGTCCTTCTGGCGGATGGAGCCGGCGGCAGCGTTCCGGGGGTTCATGAAGAGCTTGCCGCCGCTCTCCTCCATGCGGGCGTTGAGGGCCGCGAACTCCGACTTCCGCATGTAGATCTCGCCACGCACCTCGATCGTCTGAGGCATCGGCCACGACGTGGGGCGCTGGAGGCGGACGGGGATCGACTTCACGGCGCGGATGTTCGGCGTGATGTCGTCGCCGACCAGGCCGTTGCCGCGGGTCGCCCCGTGGTCGAGCACGCCATCGATGTACGTCAGCGCGACGGCGAGGCCATCGATCTTGGGCTCGGTCACGAACGGGAAATCGCTCGTGCCGGCGAAGCGTTCCACGCGCTGGTTCCAGGCGCGCATCTCGTCCTCGTTGAAGACGTTCGAGAGCGAGAGCAACGGGCGCGGGTGGACGACGGAGGGGAAGTCCGATTCGGCGAAGGCGCCGACGCGCTGGGTCGGCGATTCCGGCGTGACCAGCTCGGGGTGCTCCGCCTCGATCGCGCGGAGCTGGTTCATCAGCGCGTCATACTCGGCATCGGTGGCGGAGGGGGCATCGAGCACGAAGTACTCGTAGGCGTAGCGGTCGAGCGTCTGCCGGAGTTCGTTGATGTGTCGTTGCAGGTCCTCGTCAGGTGCCTGGTGCTCCATGCGGCCGCCGCTCCTTCACACCGCGCTGGGGTTGACGCGCTGGCTATGCTATACAAACATCTGTTCGTTCCGGAGGTGTCCGTACACTCGTCCGGATTGTAGCACCTTCGTTCTGGTACCCCGGCGCCGGGTTCGCCCGGCGAAGGTCCTCGTGAACCGTGACCGTGCCGTCCCTCCCGCCCTTCCCTGCTTCGTCCCTCGTCCCGCTGACAGGTCATGCCGATGTCGAGTGCCTCGTCGTCCAACGAACCCGGCCAGGAAGGCGGTGAATCCCCGAAGGAATCGCCGCGTTACAGCGCCCTCTGCGAGCGGGCCGTCGCCTTCGTGATCCAGCGGGGTGGGGCAGTGCCCGAGGACCTGCTGGTCGGGCATGTCTTCGGGAACACCGGCTCGCTGGACATGTGGCGTCCGCTGCTGCGAAATGTGCTCAATGCGGACGACCGCGTGACGTTCCGGGCGGACGGGACGTGGGCGCTGCGTGGGGCGGAAGGAATCGACGCCCTGCCCGGCCTGCTGCTGGACGAGTTCGTGGCGATCGACGTGGAGACGACCGGGCTGAAACCGCGCCAGCAGCGTGTCATCGAGGTCGCGCTGATTCGCTACAAGGGCGGGCGCGAGGTGGAACGGTTCGAGTCGCTCCTCAACCCGGACCGCGAGATTCCGGTCTACATCGCGAACCTGACGACGATCACCAACGCGCATGTCGTGGATGCCCCGCGCTTCCACGAGGTGGCGGAGCGCGTGATCGAGTTCATCGACACGTCGTTGCTGGTGGGACATAACATCGCCTTCGATCTCTCGTTCGTCAACGCCGAGCTGGAACGGTGCGACCGCGCGAAACTCATCAACGAGCGGATCGACACGATGGGGATCGCGCGGCGCTTCCTGCCCAGCCTGCGCAAGGCAAGCCTGGACAGTGTCGCCCGGCAGGTGGGATTGCAGCCGCGCAAGATCCACCGCGCGGGCGGCGACGCCCAGCTCACCGCCGAGGTCGCGATCCGGCTGGTGGGGGAGGCGGTGCGGCAAGGAGTGACGTCCGTCGACCAGTTGAAGAGCGCGTCCACGCTCATCGAGCGGAAGCCGCGCGACGACATAGGGCGTGGCCGGGCGGTGATGGACAAGGCGTGGCTGAAGGAGATTCCCCGCAAGCCCGGCGTCTACCTGATGCGGGACCAGTTCGGGAACATCATCTATGTGGGCAAGGCCAAGAGCCTCCGCGAGCGCGTCTCCTCCTATTACTCCCAGCCGCTCGGGTACACGCGGAAGATGGACGGCCTGCTGGAGTCGATGGTGAAGATCGATACGCATGTCGTCGGCAGCGAGATCGAGGCGCTGCTGCTGGAAGCGCAACTCATCCGGCGCTACCAGCCGCGCTACAACACGGCCATGCGGTCGTTCGAGCATTATCCGTACATCCGCGTCGACATCTCGAATCCGTGGCCCCGCGTGTCGCTCTCCAAGCAGCGCAAGGACGATGGCGCGGCCTACTTCGGGCCCTACCGCAGTTCGAGCAGCGCGCGCCGCACGGTGGACGTGATCAACGGCGCGCTGCCGCTGCGGACCTGCACGCGCTCGTTCAAGAATGCGCGGAGTTACGGACATCCGTGCATCCTGCTCGACATGGGGAAATGCCTCGGCCCGTGCGCGGGAAAGGCCAACCGCGACGAGTACCTGCGGATCGTGCATGACGTGACGCAGCTGCTGGATGGGCGGGACCAGGCATTGATGGGACGCCTGTGGGGCGAACTGGAGCGGGCGGCGGAGACGCTCGATTTCGAGAAGGCGGCGGCACTGCGGCGGGACCTGCGCTCCGTCATCGGCCTGGTGGAACACCAGCAGAAGTTGCGGGAAGCCGAAATCACGCACACGATGCTGCTGGTCCTTCCGTCCGCCGATCCTGCTTCCCGCGATCTCTCGCTGATTTACGGCGGGCGGATCTGGGCACGGTTCCAGATGCCGCGCGACCGCTCGGCGGAACGGCTCGTGGAGCCTGCGAAGGGCAACGACGACACCGTGTTGGCGGTCACGCCGGTGAAGGATGTCGCCGCGCTCCGGGAGGATACGGTCGTGTTGGGCGATCTCATGCCGCTGGCCGACCTGGCGCGCCGGATCGTGCGAGCCGACGAGCGCCATCGCGCCGCCGGAGACGCACTGCTGGATCATCATATGGTGGACGAGCACGCGATCCTGAATCGCTGGCTGATGCGGCACCATGGGCATCCGGCGTTGATCCCCCTGCCGGATGCCTGCGATTACGTGACCGTGCTCCGGTTGCTGCAACGGGCACAGACACTCTCGGATGATACGCTGGTTTTCCGCGAGCAGAAGGCGACCGAGGAGGATGGGGCCGAGACCGACGCCGAGATGGAGGTGGAGACTGTGGATGCCGCGACCGTCCCGGTCGGTGAGGAGACCTCAGCAGTGGCTTCGGCCTGACCGTTCCGAAGGCATGGCATCGGTGGCTCTCCGGGTGGCTGTCCTTAGCCTGCAGGACTCTTGCCGCTCTGCCGCTGGAGGAGTTTCGGCGTGTCGTCGGCCGAACGAGACCGGATTGCCTGCATTCATGAGTACAATGGAGCAATCCGGGTTCGCAGGTTGACCGACATTATCATGCACACAAGGGGGGACGGCATGCTCCACAGGCGGCAACTGGTGAAGCGCACCGGCGTGGCAGGGCTTGGCCTCGCGCTGGCGGGATCGGCCCTGGGCAGCCTCGGCGCGGTGGCGGCGAGCGCGCAGGAATCGACGCTGGTCTTCTGGGATACCCTCAACGACAAGATCCGCAGCAAGCTCATCGAAGGGCTCGGCACGAGTTTCGGCACGGCGAACAACATCGCCGTCTCCCATCGTGGCTGGACCCTGGAGGAGTTGCAGGACACCCTGCCCCGCGCCGTGGAGAGCAACCAGGGGCCGGACGTCGCGCAGGTCAACAACGGCGAATCGCTCGCCGGGCCGATGGCGCGGGCAGGCCAGATCCTCGACCTCAAGGACTACGACACGAAGTACAAGTGGAGCGAGCGGTTCGCGCCCTCGCTGCTGGCCCGGAATCGCTACACCGCCGATGGCAAGACGTTCGGTGAGGGTGATCTGTGGGGCATGTCCGCCGAATCGGAGATTGTCGGCCTCTTCTACAACCGGAAGATCTTCGCCGATCAGGGCCTGAGCGTGCCGACCACGGTGGCCGAACTTGAGGATACCTTCAAGAAGCTCCGTGAGAACGGCATCGAGCCGCTGGTGTGGGGCAACCTCGACAAGTGGCCGGCCATTCACCTCTTCGGGGAGCTCCAGGGCGTGCGCACCTCGCGCGACTTCCTGGACGACCTGATCTACCGGCGGAAGCAGGGCGCATCGTTCACCGACGCCTCGTTCGTGGACGCCGCCACCCAGATGGTGGCGTGGAACCAGGCTGACTACTTCCTTCAGGGGTACGACGGCATCACCTCGGACGATGCTATCGCCCTCTTCTCGGCTGGAGGCGGCGCCATGCTCCTTCAGGGCAGCTGGGCGACGGCAGCGGTGAAGCAGGGCCTTGGCGCGGATGCCGGCTTCTTCCTCATGCCACCACTGGAAGCCGGGGGCACCGTCCTCAGCGTCGGTGGGGTCGCCATCCCGTACAGCATCACCACCAACGCGAAGGACGCCGATCTCTCCGCGGCATTCATCGACAGCCTGCTCTCGCAGGAGGCCGTCGACGCCTTCATCGCGACCGGTTCGCTGCCTTCCGGCGTGATCCCGGAGGACAAGATCGACCCGGCGACGGTGGATGGCCAGCTCTACGCGGCGTGGAACGCCACGGTGGATGCGGATGCCGTCGGGCATTACCTCGACTGGGCCGCGCCCGGTTTCTACGACGTGATCACCGGCGGCCTGCAGGAGCTCCTCGCCGGCAAGAGCGATCCGGCGGCGTTCACCCAGAAGCTGCAGGACTTCTATGCAGCATCCTTCTCCTTTTTCCCTCCGCGCGGGTACTACGCCGGCCTCCCAGTCCGGGGCGGGTTTCGTCTTCCCCGCGTCCGGATCGCGCCGGACCGGACCGCGCTGGGAGCTGTATCTCTACCTCC
>JBQCJS010000175.1:0-3176 GCA_051952485.1 Thermomicrobiales bacterium
CGGCTCCCGACCCAGCCCAGCGGCGGCCCGCCCACGACCTGGCCGATCGCGTTCGCCTGCCCTTCCATCGAGATTACCGTCGCCCGCAGCGACGAATCGAGGTTGCGGTTCATCCACGCCGCCGAGATCGGCCCGATCAGCGTGCCGGCGACGCCGCGCAGCCAGAGCATCCCGAACGCCAGCCAGAGGTTCCCCATCAGCACGAAACCGAGGGTCGCGCCCACCTGCACCGCCGCTAGCCCGGCCAGCAGCCGCGCCGGCGTGCCTGCCCCCAGAGATTCCGGACGGTGGCGGCGGAGGAGTTCCGTCGCCAGCAGGCCGAGCACCGTGCCGACCAGGCTGGAGAGGCCGAACACCAGCGCGGGACTGTCCGAGCCGAACAGGTGCGGGAAGTCGTCGGTGAAGCGGTCGAGGATCGCGACCTGGTTCAGCCGGTCGAACGCCTCCGAGGCGAGCCCGACCACGAGGCTGATCGCGATCAGGGTGCGCACCACCGGGCGGCGCCGGGCGAGGCGGACGCCCTCCACGAAGGTGTGCTTCATGTGTCCGAACGTGCCCCGGTCTTCCGCCGGGGTGACGGTCATGTGGCGTTCCGGCATCACGACGAAGAGCAGGGCTGCCAGCGCGATCATGCCCACGCCACCCAGCACGATGGGCAGCTGGAGGGCGATCAGGCCCAGCCCGGTGCCGAGCACCGTTCCCGCGATGCCGCCGATCAGCGCCACCTGCGCGCCGCGCAGGAAGACGGGACCGACGGTCTCCTCGCCGATCTCGTCGGTGATCCATGCCTCGACCGCACCGCTGGTGAAGGTGTAGCCGATGCCCCAGATCACCTGGGCGAGCGCGATGGCGATGAAGGCGGGAATCGACCCTTCCAGGATGAACCCGACCCCGATGACGGCGATGCCGATCAGGATCGAGCGGCGACGGCTGTAGAGGTCGGCGACGATGCCGGTGGGCACCTCGAAGAGGAAGCAGGTCGCTTCCAGGATGGTGCCGACGAGCACCATCTCCAGCGGCGACAGCCCGGCGACGGTGACCTGGTAGATCAGGTTGAGCGTGAAGGTGAGGGCGAAGAGGAAGGACTGCCCGCCTTCGATCAGGAGGTAGATGGGGACGGGATTGCCCGCCGGACGGCGGACCCGGTCGATGCGCGTGAGGATCGTGGACACGAAGCGGCTGCTCCCCGCTGCGCCAGCGCCGACCGATGGCGGCGTGGCAGGACGACGGGCCCATCACGGCGAGCGTGTGGGCGATAGCTGGGTCGTCTGCGCATCGGGGAGCGGGCGTGTCGCGGGCGTGGGCGGCGGAGTGCCGTCAGTTACCGCTCGTTCGTGCTCCGGAATGCGCCGGGGGTGAAGGTTGACATGGTGTCCGTGGTCCTCCGGCGTGGACGTGGTGGCGGATGGTGTGGCCGCCGCGATGGCGCGAGCATACGCGGGCGCCGCTCGCGCCGTCAATCGTCCCGGTCAGCCGATGGTCGGGCCGGCGTGACCGAGGACGTGGCTGATGTAGCGTTCCGCCGAGCGCTGGACCCGGTCGCCCCCATCCGCCACGACGTGCTTGTCGAAGGCGTCGTGGACGCGGTCGAACCGGTAGCGGGCGATCTGGTTCGCCATGCGGGCGACGGTCGCGGCATCGAGGGGAATGTCGTTCGGATAGCTGTACATGAACGTCACCCAGCGCCGGTCGGCCACCACGGTGAGGACGTCGCCCGGGAAGAGGACGCCCTTGCCATCGCCAGCGCCGCGATTGTCCCAGTGCAGGACCATCGCACCCGGGAAGTGGCCGCCGGTGCGGAGGACGGTGATGCCGGGCAGCGGCGCGATGCGGTCGCCCGACCAGTAGTGCACGGCGGGATCGGGTCGCATCACCCACTGCCGGTTCGCCTCGTGCAGCAGGATCGGCACGTCCCCGAGGGCGCGGCTCCACTCGACCATCGTGGTGTAGTAGTGAGCGTGGGAGATGGCGATCGCCTGCACGCCGCCGCGCCGCCCGATCTCGGCCACCGTCGCGTCGTCGATCAGGGCGATGCAGTCCCACAGGATGTTCCCGTTCGGCGTCTCGATCAGGTAGGCGTTCTGGCCGATCCCGAACCGCGGTTCGGTCACGATGCGCGTGACGCCGGGTTCGTTCTCTACCGGCTCGAAGCGGTTGGTGTGCGTCTGCCGGAGGGTCGCGAGTGTCGTCCATTGCTGCCCGTTGGCGCCGACGTACTGCCGGTCGTCCTCGCAGATCGGACAGCGGGAGGGCGGAGTGGCGGTGGGCGGGAACTGCGTGCCGCAGGTGATGCAGAGGAAGGCCTCCCGTGAAGCTTCTGGGGCGGTCGGCTGGGTGATGCTCATCGGGCATGCTCCAGGGTGGGGCGGCTCATCTGTCTCCGATCATAGCGCAGGCCGGGTAGAACGACGTGAACGGCGCGTCGCGAGTGGCTAACACCGGATACAAGTCGTGCCTTGGGCGATTGGACCTCCGGCCCGAATCCGTGGCGTCGAGAGACACGGAGATCCGGGGTCCGGAGTTCAGGAGAGCAGGTCGGACGCCGATCCCGGTTCCTGTGGCGTGCGGTAGCGCCCGCCTTCCACGACCGCCGGGTGCACGAAATGCCCGCGCAGGTGCGGGATGTACTCCAGGAAGAGCGGCTCCAGTCCCAGCGCGATGTGGTTCGCCAGGACCAGGTGCTGGTGGATCTGCCCCATGTCCCCGACGTGGGGCACCACCGGCAATCCCGCCTGCCGCGCCAGCAGGCTCACCGCCAGGAACTCGCTCACGCCCGCCACGCGCACCGCATCGACCTGGATCACCCCGGCGGCCTCCAGCTGCAGGTAGTTCTTGAAGGCGATCCGGTTCGCGACGTGCTCCCCGATCGCCAGCCGGGTGGGAGCAAGCTCCCGCGCCAGCATGCGGTGTCCCACGATGTCGTCCGGATGCGTCGGCTCCTCGATCCAGAAGAGGCCGAGGTCGGCCAGGTCGCGCCCGATCGCCAGCGCCTGTGGCACCTTCCACTGCTGGTTCGCGTCCACCATCAATCGCACGTCCGGCCCGACCGTCTCCCGCACCAGATGCGCGCGGGTGATGTCGCGGCCCGGATCGCGATGGCCGACCTTCAGCTTCAGGGCATCGAACCCGTTGGCGACGGCACGCGCCGCGTTGTCCCGGATCTGCGCGTCGCTGTA
>JBQCJS010000176.1:0-12108 GCA_051952485.1 Thermomicrobiales bacterium
AAAATATTTGTAGACTTGATTAGCCTTTACCTTTCCCCCATCAATTTTTTTTTTATTATCTTTTGTTTTACTCATTTGTTCGCCTCTTACCCCGTGGGGCCCCGCCCCCGTCTCGTTTCGTCCGCCAGGATGCCCACGCCGTACGGGAGCGTTGCATTCCCGCCACGCACGATGGCTTCCGCATGTTCGCCTTATGGGAGCGGTGCAAGCGCGTAGATGCGGCCCTTGTGGCCGCCTGACGTTGGATGGAAGGCATCTGAACGCGTGATCCCGCCCATGCCCTCCGAGGCGGCCACACGGGCCGCATCTACGCTGGTGCCGAGGTGGTCGAAGGCGGCGATGTGGTTACGCGGAGCCGAAATGCTCGAAGGCGGACACGCGGTCGTCACCTTGCGACTCCCGGTCATCCGTTAGGGCCGCCTTCATCGCGGCCCGGCGTGCGGCATGCCACCCGGCGGAGACTCCACACTCACCTCATCGTTCTACCGAACCCTTCCCGTGCATCCCTGGTCGGGCCGACATGAAGTCGGCCCCCACAAACGACGAGTCGTCCGGCAGCCCGGTTGTTCGTAGGGCGAACCCGCGTTGTGCGCCGCCGTTCTCGACTGCCGTCCGGGCTAACCCGGGGCATTCCACCTAATACATACCGGGCGCTCCCATCTTGGGAGCGCCCGTTCACTCGTTCGGGAATGTGACGGGACCTACAGCGACAGGACACCCATCCGGGTCGCCACGGTGACCGCCTCCGTCCGGCTCGCGGCGCCCAGCTTCGTGAGCAGCGAACTGACGTGGAACTTCACGGTATGGTCGCTGATGCCCAGCTCATGCGCGATCGCCTTGTTCGGCAATCCCGCCGCAACCAGTCCCAGCACCTCCCGCTCGCGTGGGCTCAGGAATCCGTCGACGCCCGGCAGGCTCGCCTGCGACGACCCGGAACCCTCCGGGCCGGCATCGACGTACTGCGCCGGGTCCTGCACGGAGAGGCCGGCGGCGGCGGCGCGGATGGCCGCCACCAGCGTCTCACCCTCCGCGTGCGGGGAGAGGATGCCCCCGGCGTGGCCGATCACCGAGCGGGCGAGGTCGCCGTTCGGGCGGCCCAGCCAGACCAGCGGCACCGATTCCGCCTGCGCGATCGTCACCAGGTTGGCCAGCGCGTCGCGGTCGAGGTCGGTCGGCTCGATGATCACCACATCGGCGTCGGAAATGCTGCGCGCGGAGGGGGAGCGGTTGAACGACCCCAGCGATTCCGGCGCGATCGCCGAGGGCGTCAGGGCGATATCGGTCTGCAGGAGGGAGGCAAGCCCGGCGCGCAGCGACGGATAGGCCGCGACGATGCCGACGACCAGCCGGCTGGGGCCGGTGCGGGGACGGGGAGTCTGGGCGGGTGCGGCGATCTCCAGGTGGGGATGGGACCGCGTTTCGAGTCGTGAAATCATTAAATCCCCTCGTCGCGAAAAATATCAGCGATGGTTTCGGCCCGACCGGCGGACCGGGATGGGGCGGGCGATGGGATGGCGGGGTGGTCTGGTCGCCGTTGACCGGGACACGGGGATGGAGGCAATGTCAGCAGCGGAGTCGTTCCGGTCGTTCGATCGGCGTGATCTCGGCGGTTTGCTGATTCTGGTTTCGCAGGAAGTTGATGGGTGTCGGATGTCATATTTGCTGGCTTCCGAGAAGCGACTGCAGGTCTCCGACATCCATGAGCGGATGGTTGCCATCTCCCATCCTTACCAGCGTATCACCGATGGCAAGATGGTCCCGGGCGGGGCTCTCCGGCTTCACCTCGGTCACCATCAGGCCGGATGCCTGCTCGTCCAGCTCCGGGCGAACCTCGTCCGGCAGCGGCACCGGCTTCACACCGACCCCGATCCAGCCGAACCGTACATGTCCGTATCGCACGATATCCGCCACCACGGCCGAGACCTGCACGGCGGGGATGGTCACGAAGCCGCGTCCGCTGCTGAGCAGGATGCCGCTGCGCACCAGCCCGGACGTATTGATGCCGTGGGCCGCGCCGGTCGAGTCAATCAGCGGGCCGCCGGAGAACCCCGGCAGCGGCGTCACCTCCGCCGCGATGAGCAGGGGCGCCTCCACGGTGCTCACCGGCACCGGCGCGATGGCCGTGACGCTGCCGAAGGTCGCGGCGATGGAGCCGAACGGCCGGCCGATCGCGTAGACCGGGTGGCCGATGCGCGTGGCGGCGCGTTCGGCGATCGGCGGAGCGGCGAGGCCATCCACCTGCAGGACGGCGAGATCCGTGTTGTAGTCCCGGCCCAGCAGGGTGGCCGGCAACGATTCGCCGCTTACGCCGCTGCCGCTGCTGGTCGCGATCGTGATCTCCTCTTCCTGCTCCACCGCGTGGCTGGCGGTCACGACGTAGGTGCCACCCTCCGCGCCCCAGCTGGTACCGGTGGAGGGGAGTCGCTTCCGGGCGCGCACCGAGACGACGCTCGCGCTGGCGCGATCGATCGCAT
The DNA here is from genome assembly GCA_051952485.1 of Thermomicrobiales bacterium. GTDB lineage: Bacteria > Chloroflexota > Chloroflexia > Thermomicrobiales > UBA6265 > JASGDN01. The sequence goes on from JBQCJS010000176.1 coordinate 2,475, forward strand.
CCGCGAAGATGTCGTCGAAGGCGGGTGTGGTGGGATGGTCGGACGCAGGCATCGCGGGTCCTTTCGGGTGGAAGCCGATCGTGAATCGTGGGAGCAGTGGCAGGACGATCGGGATTCCGATGCGCGGGAAGACGTCGGTCCGTTGGGGCCGGGCACGGCTCGGGAGACGGAGCATGGGTCGTCGCGTTGGCAAGGATGGTACTGCCGGGGGCGCTGGCGGACACCGACCGGCGGGGAGGATGACCAGCTAGACATTCGGACAGGTATCCGTGGACACCATCGTGGAACCGCGGCGGCTGGTAGACTCGTTTCGGTGACATGGCGTCGATAGCATTCGCCCCGGGAGTTCGCAGCACTATGGTGACCGAGAGTCCGCCGGCCTCAGGCATGCAGCAGGCCCAACCCCCGTCCCCGGCCGCGTCGTCCACGAACCCGGTGATCGAGGTGCGTGGCCTGCGCAAGACGTTCGGTTCGTTCGTCGCGCTGGAGGGGCTCGATCTCACCATTCCGCGCGCCTCGGTCGGCCTGCTGGGCGCGAACGGCGCGGGCAAGACGACGCTCATCCGCACCCTGCTCGGGTTGATCGCGCCGGATCGCGGCACCGCGAAGGTCGTCGGCTACGACACGCAGACGCAGGGCGTCCACGTCCGCGAGCGGGTCGGCTACATGCCGGAGGCGGATGCCCTGCCGTCGTCCACCACGGCGGCGGACTTCGTCGGCCACATGGCGGAGATGAGCGGCCTCCCGGCCCGCGCCGCCCGCCAGCGCGCGGCCGATGTCCTCTACCAGGTCGGGCTGGAGGAGGAACGCTACCGCCTGATCAAGGGCTTCTCCACCGGCATGCGCCAGCGCGTGAAGCTCGCCCAGGCGATCGTCCACGATCCCGAACTGGTCTTCCTCGACGAGCCGACGGCGGGCATGGACCCGAAGGGGCGCGAGGAGATGCTGGAGCTGGTGGAGCGCATCTACCGCACGATGGGCATCTCGGTCGTCTTCTCCTCGCACATCCTGGAGGACATCGAGCGCGTTTGCGACTACGTCGTCATCCTGGACAACGGGCGGCTGATCAGCGCCCAGCCGCTCGGCGGGCTGGGCGAGATCGGCGGCGAGGTCGTGGTGGAGATCGATGGCGACCGCGACCGGTTCGCGAACGCCATCGCGGGACAGGGCGTCGCCGTCCGGGAGGCCGATTCCGAGCTGGGGGTGCGCGAGATCGTGATCGATGTGCACGATGAGCGGGTCTACGACCTGATCCGGGATACCGCCGTGGAGCAGCACGTCGCCCTCCGGTCGCTGAAGCAGCGGTCGCGGTCGCTGGAGGACATCTACCTCGGCGACGTCGGCGCGATGCGGGAGGAAACGCATGTCCGCTAACGCAGCATCCACCCCCGGCGCGGCGAACCAGCCGCCGGGTGGGGTCGGCTACGGCGAGATCTTCGACCGGGGCTACCAGCACTACACGGGGCCCCGCCTCGGGCGGCGGCAGGCGTTCCGCTCCCTGGTCGGCTACTCGATCAAGCGGGCGATGGGCATCCGCAAGTCGTGGACGTCCAAGATCCTGCCGATCCTCCTCTACACGGCGGCGATCATCCCGCTGATCGTGATGATCGGGATCTCGGCTATCGCGCCGCAGGTCGAATTCGCGTCCTACTCGGCCTACTTCGCGGCGATCTTCACGATCGAGGGCATCTTCGTCGCCACCATCGCGCCGGAGATGGTCTGCCCGGACCGGCGGGAGAAGACGCTGCCGCTCTACTTCGCGCGGGCGATCACCCGCAGCGACTACGTCTTCGCCAAGCTGCTGGCGACGATCATCCTGACGATGACCATGTCCCTGCTGCCGGCGGTGATCCTCTGGTTCGGTCGCCAGCTCATCGCCGACAGTCCGTGGCGGGCGATGCAGGACAACATCGGCGACCTCGGCCGGGTGATCCTGCTGGGAACGCTCATCGCGGTCTTCCTCGGCACCACCGGCCTGATGATCTCCTCCCTGACCGATCGCAAGGGCGTGGCGGTGACGGTCATCATCATCGGCTTCCTGCTCCTGACCGTCGCGGCGCAATCGGGATTCCAGGTCGTCGATTCGGAGTGGCGGCGCTACTTCATCTTCCTGAGCATCAGCGACATCTTCTCCGCCATCGCCCAGCACCTCTTCGGCAACGTCGACATCGACCTGGTGACGGTGGCCGATTTCCCGCTCTGGGCCTATCTCGTCTACATCGCGGCGGTGGTTGCGGTCTGCATCCTCATCATCCGCTGGCGCTACCGTCCGCAGGACTAGGCAGGAACACACCCGATGCAGACGCAGACGCAATCTCCCCCCACCGCCCCGGTCGCGCCGGAGGAAGGGGCGCCCACGCTCCCCGATGGGGTGCCGTCCTTCACCAGCGGCGGACCGGCCACGATCGAGCTGGACAAGGTCTCCAAGTGGTACGGCGATCTCGTCGCCGTCTCCGAGGTGAGCTTCGCCATCGGCGCGGGCGTCACCGGCCTGCTCGGCCCGAACGGGGCCGGCAAGTCGACCACGCTGAAGATGATGGCCGGGCTGCTCGCGCCGTCCGCCGGCACGATCCGCATCGCCGGGGAGTCGGTGCGGGGCAAGCCCGCGGTCTATCGCCGCTTCGGGCTCGTCTCGGAGACGGAACTGATCTACCCGTTCCTCTCCGGCCGCGAGTTCGTCACGCTGAACGCGCAACTCCAGAAGGTGCCAGACACCCGGCAGGCGGTCGAGCGGGCGATCGACCTCGTGGACATGCAGTCGGCGGCGGATCGCAAGGTCGGCGGCTACTCGAAGGGGATGCGCCAGCGCATCAAGGTCGCGGGCGCGCTCGTCCACGATCCGGACATCATCCTCATGGACGAGCCGCTGAACGGCACCGATCCGGTGCAACGCGCCCAGCTGATCCGCCTCATCCGCAATCTCGGCGCGGCGGGGAAGACGGTCGTCGTCTCCTCCCACGTCCTGGTGGAAGTGGAGCGGTTCGCCCAGAACATCATCGTGATCGTGAACGGCAAGCTGGCCGCGGCCGGTGACTTCCGCGCCATTCGCGAACGGATCGACCAGCACGATCACGAGGTGCGCATCCGGGCCTCCGATCCGCGCCGCCTCGCCGCGACCCTGATCGGCCAGCCGCTGGTGCGCAGCATCGCCTTCGATGCCCACGACCGCATCCTTGCCCAGACGAACGATGTCCGCGCCTTCTACCGGTTCGTGCCAGCCGCTGCCCAGCGGGCCGGGGTGCGCCTCTACGAGGTGCAGGCCACCGACGAATCGCTGACCTCGGTCTTCTCCTACCTCGTGGAACGGTAGGGATGCCGATGACGACCCGGCCCGACGACGCCAACGCCGATTGCGGGGGATTCCGACCGTGATGCCGCTTCTTGCCATAACCCGGCTGACGCTCCGCCAGTTCCTGCGCTCGAAATCGCTGCTGGTCGTGGTGGCGATCGGGTTCTTCCCGGTGATCTTCGCGATCCTGCCGCATTTCGCCGGTCAGGACGTCACGCTGCGCGACCTGCGCCGCATCCTCGGCAACGTGATCTATCTCGGGCTCTTCGCCGGAACCCTGCTGCCGCTGGCGACGCTCGTCCTCTCCACCTCGGCGCTCGGGGACGAGATCGAGGACAAGACGCTCCAGTACCTGACCCTGAAGCCGATCGCCCGCCTCCAGATCGTGTTCGCCAAGTTCCTCGCCATCCTCATCGTCACCATCCCGATCATCCTCGCCGGCCTCGTCGTGACATGGGCGGTCGCGTCGTGGGGGCGCCTGGACGACATGCGGGACATGTTGCCGCCGATGCTGGCCGGTGCCGTGGTAGGCGTGCTCGGGTTCGGCGCCATCTTCATGCTGGTGAGCCTCTTCATCCAGCGGGCGCTGCTGGTGGGCATCTTCTATGTCTTCATCTGGGAGACCGCGCTCTCCCGCTACCTGCCCGGCATCCGCTCGTTCAGCATCCGCCACTACACGCAATCGACCTTTGTTCGCCTGCTGGACGATCGCGCGATCCGCATCGATGGGGTGGCGGCGCTCCCGACGATCTGGATTACCATCGCCGTCATCGTGATCGTCTGCCTCGCGCTCGCGACCTGGCGGCTGCGGTCCATGAACCTCGAATGACTTCCGGCGTGGGCGAACGGTTCCCGGTTGGCCGATCCGTTCGCCGTGGGCCAGTTCCTGCATTGCTTGGCACCCCGGCGGTCTCACGAATTCGCTCGATCGCATGGACGACCCCGGCGCTGCTTTCCCGCATGCTCTCGGTGTCTTGGCACCCTGATGCCGTGGTTCCGTGCTGCCCTTGAGGTGTCGTCCCGAGCGGAGCGGAGCACGCGGCATGCGTGCATTCGGTGTGCAGCGAAGTCGAGGGACCGGCGTGCATGCCGGACGCCATGCTCCCGATCCCTCGCATGCACTCCGTCATGCATGACCCGATGCCGAAGGGGCGGTGGCCGTCCTGCTGATCGTCGCAGCGGCGCGAAGGCGGCCCTTGTAGCCGCAGGGCGTGCATGGGGCCCGTCTGGCGGCAGAGGGATGGCCCCTGCCATGTCCGGGCCACCGGCCCCCGCAACCACAACCACAACCACTGCGAGGGTCACATCTGCGGACGTGCGGAATTCGCCGATGGCGGGCATGGCCCCGCTGTCCTGCGCGCGGGCGGGGCGGCCTGCATGTCGGCCCGATTCTCGTATCCGGCTATCCGGTTCGGTGGCCGTCGCGCCAAGCGGCCGCGAACACGAGATTGACTCATAGAAAGCCGTGTACGTCGCTTGCCCTGGCCGGATGCATCACGACGGCACCGTGCGCTCGCACTGCCATCTCCGTGCGCACGTGGGATTCTTCGCAGCGGTTCTGTCGTGATGCCGTCGCCCGGTTGGCCGAAATGCCCAACACTCCGGGCGTTTCACCCGGTTGATGGCGGTCGGGATGAATCGCAGTGTCTTCCCGCATCACCGGTTCCGGCGCGGTCCGTGCGATGATTGCGGGCAGGACGGCAGGACGTTCGATTCCCACCCACGAGAGGAACGCCACCCATGACCAACGAGACCCCCACCGGCAGCGACCTGCTCGCGACCGGGCACTGGCCAGCCAGCGACAAGGCGATCACCCTCGGCCTGATGGTGCCGATCAGCGAGAAGGCCGCCTTCGGGGAGACGCCCCGTTTCGATGACATCGTCGCCATCGGCCTTGCCGCCCGCGAGGCCGGATTCGATGCGCTCTGGTTCGCGGACCACTTCGCGATGGGCCATGGCACGGAGGACGATCCGTTCCGTGGCGTCTGGGAATGCTGGACGCTGATGGCCGCCGTCGCCGCCCGCGTGCCAGACCTCCAGATCGGCTCCCTGGTTGCCTGCACCGGCTATCGCAACCCCGGCGTGATCGCCAAGATGACCGAGATGATCGACGAGATCAGCGGCGGGCGGTTCATCCTTGGCCTCGGCGCTGGCTGGCACAAGCCCGAGTACGACCAGTACGGTTTCCCGTTCGACCATCGCGTCTCCCGTTTCGAGGACGCGATCGCCATCATCCATCCCCTCCTGCGCCAGGGCACGGCGAACTACCAAGGCGAGTACTTCCAGGCAAACGACGCGCTGAATACCCCGCGCGGGCCGCGTCCGGCCGGCGCCCCCATCCTCGTGGGGTCGAGCGGGCCGCGCATGCTGGACCTGATCGCGCGATACGCCGATGCGTGGAACAACGGATGGCACAGCGACACCGTCAGGACGAAGGAGCAGCTGGCGGCGCTCGATGCCGCCTGCGAGGCCGTCGGGCGAGACCCGAAGACATTGGTGCGTACGGCCGGGGCGAACCTCGCGCGGGAGGGCTACCTCGGCGCGCGGCCGAATCCGGTCCCCTTCGACGATGCGGCGCAGGCGGCCCTCATCCACGAGTTCCGGGACCTCGGCTTCGCGCACTTCATCTGCGGGCTCGATCCGGCCACCCCGGAGAGCGTCGCCGCCTTCGCCCCGGTCATCGAACGGGTCCACGCCGGCTGACGCAGCCCGGCTCCACGTCCGAAGCGCCGGTCGGCACCGGCTACCCACGAGATGGAAAGGGAACGCGCATGACAGACAACGGCGCTGCGGCATCGATCGCGGATGGGCGAGCATGGCCCGCGAGTGAGAAGGCGGTGACCTTCGGCCTGATGATGCCGCTCTTCGAGGACCCATCCACCGGTCGCGCGCCCAGCTTCGAGGAGATGGCCACGCTTGGGCTGGAGGCACGGACCAGCGGGTTCGATGCGCTCTGGATCGCCGATCACTTCGTGATGGGCAACGGCAGCGAGGAGCAGCCATTCCTCGGGGTCTGGGAGAGCTTCACGCTCATGGCCGGCCTCGCGGCCCGCGTGCCGGACCTCCAGATCGGCTCGATGGTCGTCTGCACCGGCTTCCGGAATCCGGGTGTGGTGGCCAAGATGGCCGAGATGATCGACGAGATCAGCGGCGGACGCTTCATCCTCGGGCTGGGGGCCGGCTGGCACAAACCCGAGTACGACCTGTTCGGCCTGCCCTTCGACCACCGCTATTCCCGCTTCGAGGACGCGATCCGGATCATCCATCCGCTGCTGCGCACCGGCAAGGCCGACTATCAGGGTGAGTTCTTCCAGGCGAACGATGCGCTGAACGTCCCACGGGGGCCGCGTGAAACGGGTGTGCCGATCATCGTCGGGTCCAATGGGGAGCGGATGCTGGGCCTGATCGCCCGGCACGCCGATGCCTGGAACACCGCCTGGCACCGCGACACGTCCAGGGTCGGTCCCCAGCTCGCGGCGCTGGAGGCGGCCTGCGCGGCGGTGGGACGCGATCCGGAGTCCGTGGTGAAGACCGGCGGCCTCTACTTCGATGACACGTTCGGCAGCGGACCGGACGACGCGGAGAATGCGGCCCGCCTGATCGGCGAGTTCCGCGACCTCGGGTTCTCGCACCTGATCCTCCAGTCCTTCCCGCTCACGCCGGCGAAGCTGGAGGCGTTCGCGGCGGCGATCGAGATGGTTCACGCCGGCGAAGCGGGGTAGGATGTCCGCGAGCATCTCCGGCGCCGCATTCGGGCGGACGGGGCAAGACGCGCGGAGCGGCGCGAACAGGAGCGACGATGGCTGACGTGGCGATCGGGGTGGATTTCGGCGGAACGAAGGTGCTGGCCTGCGCGGTCGATGTCGCGACCGGCAAGGTGCTGGGCGAGGGCAAGACCACCACGAGTTCCGCCGACGGTCCGGATGAGCTGATGAAGCGCATCTACAAGGTCTGCAAGGCGGCGGCGAAGGACGCCGGGATCGCCGTCGGCGATACGGTCGGCATCGGGGTCGGCATCGCCGGCCAGGTGGATGCGAAGCGTGGCCTGCTGGTGGGAACGGCGAACCTCAGCCGGGCCGTGGTCGACCTGCCGATGGCCGATCTCCTCACGAAGGAGTTCGGCGTGCCGGCCGCGATCCGCAACGACGTGCAGATCGCGGCGATCGGCGAGGCGCGGTTCGGGGCTGGCCGGAAGGTGGAGCAGTTCGTCTGCATCTTCGTCGGAACCGGGATCGGGGGCGCCATCGTCCATGATGGCGAGCTGATCCCCGGCTTCTCCGGCAATGCGGGCGAGATCGGCCACACGATGGTGCAGGTCGGCGGCCGCATCTGCGGCTGCGGCGGTCGTGGCCACCTGGAGGCGTATGCCTCGCGGACGGCGATCACGGCGGCCCTGATGGGGGAGATGCGCCGCGGACGCAAGACGATCCTGCGCGAGTTGCTGCCGGATGTCGATCCGGTGCATCCGGCGGGGTCCGGCGCGATCCGCTCCGGCATCCTGAAGAAAGCCGTCGCCTCCGGCGATGCGGTCACCATCGCGGTGATCGAGGAGGCCGGGCACTATCTCGGCTGCGGCCTCGCCTCGATCGTGAACTTCGTGAATCCCCAGCGGATCATCCTCGGTGGCGGAGTGATCGAATCGGTCGACCTGCTCTTCGATGTGGCGGAGAAGACGACGCGGCTGGAGGCGCTGGCCCACGCTGGCGACGCGGTCGAGATCGTGCGCGCGAAGCTGGGGGATTACTCCGGGGCGGTCGGCGCGGCGGTGATCGTCGCGGAGCAGCAGGGGATCGTCGCCTGATGCCGGCATCCGGACGACATCACGAATAGCCATGCGAGCGGTTTCCGGATTTCCGGGGACCGCTCGCCATCGTTTGCGGTAGGCGTTGCGGGAATACGCGATGGAAACGGAGGAATGGTACACTCGTTCGTGTCTTGCAAGGTTGGAAGTCGTCGTTTCGGGATACACACGGGTTGGCCCCGGGTGCGCGGGCACCAGGGACGGGTCTGGATAGCGGCGATACCCTTCTGGTGGGGATTGCCTTCTCGATAGGGCGAGGATGCCTCGGCGTCCCGGGCGGGACCTGGTTTGATGGACCGCGCCGGGTCGGGTTCTCCCTGGCAATCGATTCCAGGATTCGTGATGCCTCCGGCGGCAGGCCGGAGGTCGGGGACGGCCACCGCATAATGGTTGGAGGAAACAGGCATGCCTGATCAGGGTTCGGCATCGCGTTCGTTTGGCAATGGGGCTCATCCCTCCGAAGTGGCAGCATTCGTCGATTTTGAGAACATCCGCTATTCCACCATCAACTCGTTCGGGCGGGAGCCCGATCCCCTCGCCTGGCGGGACAAGGCGCTGAAGTACGGGCTGATGTCCGTCGCGAAGGCGTATGCCGATTTCGACCAGCATCCGCCCCAGGCCCGCACCCGGCTGGATGTGGCGGGATTCGAATCCCAGCACTATCCGGCGAAACGCACCACCGACTCCCACGGACGGGAGAAGATCGCCTCGCGGTCGGACCTGAACCTTGTGGTCGACATCATCAACACCGCGCTGGTGCGCCCGGATATCGAGACCTTCCTCATCTTCTCCGGCGACAAGGACTTCATCCGGCTGGTGACGACGCTGCGCAACCGGCTCGGCAAGCGGGTGATCATCTGCGGCGTGCCGGGGTCGGTCAGCCCGGACCTGGTGGCGGCCGCCGGTGAGGAGGACCCGATCGAGATGGCGCAGTCGGCCGATGTCGACATCGCCGTCATCCAGGCGATCGATGCCTACATCAAGCAGCTGCACGAGGGCTTCGTCCCTACCCAGAGCCACATGAGCCGCACGCTCTGGCGGTTCCTCGACCGCGACCTGCTCCATTCCGAGCATATCGAGGCGAAGGTGATGGAGTTCCTGCGCAAGGGCGTGCTGACCAAGCGCCAGACGATCAATGGGCAGGGGCAGGAGCTGGTCACCACCGAACTGAACGTGACGCATCCGCTGGTGCTGAAGGCCCTTCCGGACCTCGCGAACGGCGAATCCGATGCGTACGATGACGAGTGGGAGGACGACGAGGACAGCGTCTCCGTCGTGACCGCGAATGGCCATCGGCCGGTGCGTGGCGAGCAGGCGAGTGGACTCGGCAACTACCGGCGCCGCTTTTCGAACGGGGCGGGATCGTTGCGGGGACGGGCGAACTACACGCCGCCGGCCAGGGTGGCGGCCGCCGTCGCCGACGAGTAGGGCAGCGGGCGGCATTGCAGGGAATCACGAGAAGGGGGGGGGGGGAGGAAAGGGCCCCCAGCAAAAAGAAGTGTTAATTGTTGTGGGCGGGCGCGCTCCCCCAAACTAACAACAAG
>JBQCJS010000177.1:0-2830 GCA_051952485.1 Thermomicrobiales bacterium
CGGCTGGATTCGCCACGTGGCGCCATCTCGGCGATGTTCCTCATCAACGGGGTCGTCTGGGGCACCTGGATCGCCCGCATCCCCACCATCGCCGATCACCTGGAAGTCAGCCGGGCCCAACTGGGCGTTGTCCTCCCCGCCTTCTCGATCGGGGCGCTGATTGCACTCCCGTTCGCGGGGTGGCTGACCGGCCGGATCGGGAGCGCGAACACGTTTCGCTGGTTCGGGGTGGCGCGCACGGCGGCGTTCCCGATGCTGGCCCTCACCTCGGCGATTCCCCTGTTCGCGATCGTGCTCTTCCTCTTCGGGTTCTCCCACGGCACGCTGGATGTGGCGGCGAACGCGCAGGGCGTGGAGATCGAACGACGGCGGCGAAGTCCCATCCTCTCCTCGGTCCACGGGTTCTTCAGCCTCGGCGGGTTGCTGGGCGCGGCCAGCGCGGGCGCCGTGGCCGGGTTGGGCGTCTCCCTCCAGGCGCAATTCCTCAGTCTCGGGATGGTGGCGATCGTCCTTTACCTGCTCGCCTCCCGGCGGCTGGTGCCGGACACGGCGATGCCGGTGGCGCAGGCGGTTCCGGCGACCGCGCGGAAGTTCCGGATCTCGCTGCCGCCGCGATCGCTGTGGCCGCTGGGAGTCATCGCGTTCGTGGTGGCGCTGGGCGACGAGAGCATCGGCGACTGGGGCGGCCTGTTGCTGACGCAGGAGCTGGGCGCGAGCGCGGCGACCGCGGCGATGGTCTATACCGTCTACTCCCTGACGATGCTGATCGGCCGGATGACGGGCGACCGCCTGGTGCGGCGATTCGGACCGGTCCTGATGATCGCGGCGGGCGGGACGATCTCGGCGGTCGGGCTGGTGGCCGGGCAACTGATCTTCACGATCCCCTCGGTCCTCGCCGGGGTCGCGATGATCGGATTCGGGCTGTCGGGCATCCTGCCGATCACCTACCGGGCTGCCGCGACCACGCCGGGTGTGCCCAGCGGCAAGGGCGTGGCATCGGTCGCGACGATCGGCTACCTGGGATTCCTGAGCGGGCCGCCGATGATCGGGCGGATCTCCGACGCGGCGTCCCTGCAGGTCGCGCTCCTGCTGGTGGGCATCGCGATGCTGGCGCTGGTACCCCTGGCGCGCACGGTCTCGCGGCCGGACCCGACACCGGACCTGCACGATGGCCTCCCTGCTCCCCTCGCCCCGGGAAATGCCGGGTAGGCAGGTTCGTGGTTCAATTGCGGGAGCCATCCGCTGCCCGTGCCTTTCCCTCATCCGTCATCCATCAACCATTTCGACAGGACCCCCACCGTGCGCGCTGCTTCCCGCCCTGCCTTCGCTCCCTCGCCGCGCGTCGCGGTGTCGACCTACTTCGTGCTGACGGGCTTCATCAGCGCGAGCTGGATCGCCCGCATCCCGGCGGCCGCGAATGCCCTCGACCTCTCCACCGCGAGCCTGGGCACGCTGCTCCTGTTCGTGGGAGTGGGGTCGATCCTTGCCTTCCAGATCGTGGGCCGGCTGATCGAGCGCTTCGGCAGCGCGCGCGTCGCGACCGGGTTCGGGCTGGTCTTCTCCGTCTCGCTCTCGGGGCTGGCACTGGCGCCGGTGCCGATTGCCCTGGGGGCGGCGCTGTTCGTCTACGGGTTCACGTTCGGGGCGACCGATGTGGCGATGAACGCCCAGGGCGTGGAGGTGGAGAAGCGGTTCCACAAGACGATCATGGGATCGCTGCACGGGTTCTTCAGCCTGGGGGCGCTGGCGGGAGCCGCCATCAGCGCGGGTATCGCCAGCCTCGGGATCGGCCTGGTGCCGCATTTTCTCGCCTTCAGCGTGCTCGGGTTGCTGACCGTGCTGTGGGCGAACCGCGGGCAGATCCCGGATGCGTCCGCCGCTCCGGGGGAGGAGAAGGCGCCGAAGCGGGGTCCGCGCTTCGCCCTGCCGCCGAAGTCGTTGCAGGTGCTGGGCGTGATCGCCTTCTGCGGCGCGCTGGGCGAAGGCGCGATGGCCGACTGGAGCGCGCTCTTCATCCATGACGAGCTGGGCGGCAGCGAGGGCGTGGCGGCGTTCGGGTTCGCGGCGTTCTCCACCACGATGCTGATCGGGCGGTTCACCGGGGACCGGGTGATCGAGCGCTTCGGGCGGGTGCCGGTGATGCGGGTGGCCGGCGTCGTGGCCACGCTCGGGATGCTGGCGGCCCTGCTGCCGGGAACCGTCCTGGCGGCGGTGGGCGGGTTCGCGGTGATGGGCCTCGGGCTGTCGGTGGTGATCCCGATCGCCTACAGCGCGGCGGGATCGACGCCAGGCATCCCGAGTGGACGTGCGGTGGCGGCGGTGGCGACGATCGGGTACACGGGGTTCCTGGCGGGGCCGCCGGTCCTGGGCTGGATCGCGAAGCTGACCTCGTTGCAGGGGGCGTTGCTGCTGATCGCGGCATCCCTGGTGATCATCACCTTCATGGCGCCAGCGATGGCGCGATCGCATGGGGAGGATGCCGTGGCGCCGGCTGGCCCGGAGTCGTCGGCCGCCTGACGGGATCGGCCAGATCCGGGCGTGTCCCGCCGGATGATCCAGAAGATTCCCGGCCGGCGGGCGCATTCCGGGGCGGGGTATACTTGACGATGCCCGGGAACGCCTCGTGCGTGGTTCCCGCTGGGGGCTGCCCGATCCCGGCCCAGGCGCTGCAGGCGCGGGCCCCGTTCTCGTCCACAACCACAACCACCTCCTCATTCCGCCCACCACGAATCAAGGATTGCGTTCATGGCTCATGCCACCGCTCCCACCACCGACGCTGGCTCCCCCGCACCAACTCCCGTCCAGGCCCCGACCGGCGAACGCCGGATCA
>JBQCJS010000178.1:0-5681 GCA_051952485.1 Thermomicrobiales bacterium
CATCCGCCCGACTTCTACGACTCTCCGCTTCCGGACGCCTCGCATCTGGTCGCGGCCACAGCCACCGCATGCTTGGCCCACGCGTGCTGCCCGCGCCACGGCTCCTCCGCGCTGCTGGGACAGCACATGGCCGGTCCAAAGGCTGGGCCCAGGATTGTGCTCAAGACCACGGTTGCACCCAGCGCCGCCGATTCGTCCGTACTAGCACCTTTGTTTGTGATGATCTTCACAATTGTTTCCGGATCGCCTACGATGAGTGCGTGATCGTTGAGTCCAGTGGGAGATCGTCCTGCCCCGGTGGCAGGTGGACAGGGGTACCTGCTGTGACGGACCTTCCCATTACCTACACCCGGGATCGCAGCCGGTTGCGCGCGGCGGCCCTGATGTGGGGCACGCTGTTCGGCGTCGAGGTCTTCGCGTTCTCGGTCCTTGCCGTCGTCCTGCTCCCTGCAATGTGGATGAAGCTGGCCACCGTCTTCATCCTCATCGCCGGTTCGGGGGCCGTCCTCGCCCGCTTCGTGCTCGCTCCACTCTGGACATACCATCTGCTCACCCCGGACATGCTCATCATCCGGTACGGACGCGACGCCCTGACGATTCCACGCTCCCGGATCAGCGCCGTCGAGCCCGCGCACGAACGCCTGCCGAACGGGTATCAGGCGTCCTTTTCCACGAGCGCCTCGCAGCGCCGTCTCATCGCCGCACTCTCGACCGCCAACCAGCTCCTGATCCGGATCGACCCACCGCTGGATGCGGGTCTCGGGTTTCCGATCGAGGAGGTGCTGATCAACACCGACGAACCGGCGATGCTGCTCGGCCTGGGAAGCGCTGCCGTCGATGCGGAGGTACCGGCAGCCGATCCGGTGTCCCTCCGCCCCCTTCTGCCGCCTCGCATCCGCGTTCCCAGTACTCCCGATCCGGATAGCTGCGCAGGGATTGCCTGCATCGGGGTGACGAAACGCTACGGCGACCGCCTCGCCGTCGATGACCTGACGTTCCAGGTTGCACCCGGCGAGATCTACGGCCTGCTCGGCCCGAATGGCGCCGGCAAATCGACCACCATCGCCGTCCTGACCGGGATCGCTCTTCCGGACCGTGGCGCCGTCCGACTGGCAGGTCACGACCTCCGGCTTCATGGGCTGCAAGCTCGGCGCGCGCTCGGTTACGTCCCCGACCGGCCCATCCTCTACGACACCCTCACCGGGCGGGAGTTCCTGTCGTACGTCGCGCAGTTGCACGCCATTCCCCGCGATACCGCCGCCCCGACCATTGCCAACCTGATTGCCGCGCTCGACTTCGGTCCCTACGCCGACGCACGCTGCCGCACCTACTCCTTCGGCACCCGAAGCAAGGTCGCGCTCGCTGCCGCGCTCCTGCACGATCTGCCGGTGCTGGTGCTGGACGAGCCATTCAATGGCCTCGACCCGCTGAGCGCCCACGATGTACGCGCGATGCTGGTCGAGCGCGCGAACGCCGGTGCGGCGATCCTGCTCTCGACGCACGACCTCGCGATCGCGGAAACCCTCTGCGACCGCATCGGTATCCTCGCGAACGGGCGGCTGGTGGCGGAAGGCAACCTGGACACCCTCACCGAAGGCGGGACGATCCCGCTCGATGCCCGCTTCCGCACGCTCACCCGCGCGGCTCGGGCTGTCCCGGCAGGTGCGCGATGAGCACCGCTCCTGTCCTCGCCGCCGTCCGCTTCCGGCACCGGCACGAGCAACGACACCTCCGGCACAGTCAGCCCGGTGTCTGGGCACTGGGGAAGGTGGCGAGCCTGGCCGGAGGCGTTACCGCCGTATTCGCCCTCCACCGCGCCGCGCGAGCCGGAGAAAACCACCTCCTGCTGACCCTTCTCGGCCTGCTCGCCGGTATTGCGATCATCGCCGCCATGCGAACCTGGGAAGCCACGCTCACCGTGGATGGCGCCCGTCTCGTGCTCCCGTTGCCGCTCGATCCCGCCAGCCGCTGGCGAGCAGCTGTGCTCGACGCCGCCCTGGCATCCAGCCTCCCAAGTCTCGCAATCGTCATCGCTACCCTGCTGACCGTGGGTTGGCAGTGGGCCGCGGTCGTCATGCTCTGGTTACCGGTAGCCTGGAACGCTGGCACTGGACTGGCCTGCGCTGTGTCATGGAGCCTGACCGGCGGCACGATTCTCTGGCGTACGCTGGCGCTCATCCTGACTGCGACAACAGCGATCGGATCGAGCACATACCTCTTCGTCACCGCACCGCGTCCCTTGCCCACCCTCATGTTCCTGCCGGACGCGCTGATCCTTGGCGGGCTCGCATTCGGGCCGGGTGCCCCCTTTGTCGGGCGAGCCATGATCCCGATCGCCCAGCAGGTCGCGATTGCTCCGCCCCGTACCTTCGCGGCCTTCCCACGCCTGACCAACTGGATCGCAAGCCGGTTGGAGCGCCATCCGATCCCTGCCCTTGCCATCGTCCGCAAGGATTTGCTCGCACAATCGCGGGATGCCTTCACCCTGCTTCGCATCGTACCGATCGCAGGCGTTCTGCCGCTGATGCTCCTGCTGCGCAGTCGGCTCGGGAAGCAGGAGGCGGATGCCTCATGGATCGCCGTTGTATCGATCGCGCTGGCGTATTACGGCATGCTGGAGATCCGGCCCAGTCCGCTTGGTGGCGAAGGCAACAGAATCCTGCTCGCACTCCAGGCACCGATCCGCGCATCGGCGCTCCTGGGCGGAAAGACGCTCGGCATGCTCGCGATCGAGATTCCCCAGGTGTGGCTCGCGGTGACCATTGCCGTCATCGGCACCAGGGACACCTTCCTCGCATGGGGATACGCGATCGCCACTGCAAGCATCACGGTAGTCGGGCTCGCCACCATGCTCACCGCCGCAAGCGTCTGGGACATCGACCTCGAACGCCGCGTCGACGATCGCACGCAGGCGGTCCTCGTTGAACACGTCCCCTTCGGCGCCCGCCGCATGCTTGGACTCGGCCTGACGGGAGTCTTCGCCGGGGTATCGGCAGCGATACTGCTCCGACTCCCGATGCCAGCCGCAGGCTTCGCGCTCATTGGACTACACGCCACTGGCACTGGCGCTATGGCACTCCTCGCCGTCCGGCGATTGACGGCCCTCTGTCGATAGGGGCATCATCCCCGCCACTGGACGTCGAGGCCACGCAGGCAAGCGAACCGGAGGAGCGCATGGAGTTTCAGGATGTCGTACGGAAACGGCGGATGGTCCGCCATTTCACGCCAGACCCCATTCCCGCATCGACCGTGAAGCGGATCATCGCCACCGCCCAGCGCGCCCCCAGCGCCGGGTTCAGCCAGGGTGTCTCCTTCGTCGTCGTCACGGACGAAATGCTCCGCCAGCAGGTCGGGGTGGCCTGCAGCGAGGAGACCTACGTCGAGGCGGGCTACGATCCCTTCATCTCGGAAGCACCGGTCCAGATCGTCGTCTGCACCAACGAGCAGATCTATCACGCGCGGTATAACGAGGCAGACAAGAAACCCGAAGGGCAGGACGAAATCGCCTGGCCCGTCCCCTACTGGCATACCGATGCCGGGTGCGCGTTGATGCTCGTCCTCCTCGCCGCCGTGGACGAGGGCCTCGGCAGCGCCTTCGTCGGCGCCCCCGACCCCACCGCCCTGCAGCGGGTCCTCGGCATCCCGGACGAGATCATTCCCATCGGCGTCGCCATGATCGGCCATGCCGCGCCCGACAAGAAGTCCCCCTCCCTCAAGCGGGGCCGCCGCAAGGTGGAGGATGTCATGCACCTCAATGGCTGGGACACGTCAACCAGCCAGCCCTCGTAACGGGGCCGGCTGGTCGTCTCTTGCAGGCTTCGGGGATATGTTGTGTAGCGGAAAGCAGGGCAGCGGAAAGCCCGGCCCGGCGCGTCATCATGCGCCAGCCGGGCTCAGCTCGTGAACTGCGCATCCACGATGTCGAGCAGGTCCTCCAGGTCGAAGGGCTTGGCGATGTAGGGCACTTCCTGCATCAGCGGGGTCACCGCCGCGCTCATCAGCACCACCGGCACCGCGCCATGCTCCTCGCGAATCCGCGTCAGAAGCGCCAGCCCATCCAGGCGCGGCATCATGATGTCCGCCAGGATCAGGTCCGGAGCCTCTTCCTCGATCTTCTGCAAGGCGGCCAGCCCATCGAACGCGCTGATGACGCGATACCCCTCGTCGTCCAGAAGATCGGAGAGGAGATCGACAATGTAGCGCTCGTCGTCCACCACCAGCACCGTGCGTCCGTTCCGTGCCAAATCAACCTGCTCTTGGTAGAGATAATCAGCAATTCCCACCGGGTCCACCCGTTTGATCCTGTAACCTCGCCGTTCCGGCCGCCCGCACGCGCGTCGTCCGCCGACGGTATCACAGGACTCGTGCCAGCATCCCCTCCAGTCGAGACAAGGCCATGGCTGGCGATGGCCCTGGTGCACGACCCGTGCCGCGACCGCCCGCTGATGATTGGTCCCGATCCCGTTGCACCGCGTTATTCTACCCCGATGCGACAGCGATGCACTCCCGGGAGGACGACATGACCGACGATCCTGCGGCGTTCCTCCATGCGCTCGGCCTCGCCACACCCCGGACCCCCGTGGCGACGCAGCCTCTCGCCGGCGGCTGGGGCGGCAACCGCCTCTGGCGCGTCGACCTGCCCGGGTACCCGCCGCTCGTCCTCCGCGTCCTCCCCGACGCCTCCGATTCCGGTCCCCGCCGCGAGGCTGCGATCCACGCCATGGCGCGGAGGGCAGGGATTCCCGCGCCCGAGATCGTCGCGGCAGGCACAGTTCCCGGCCGATCGGAGGCCGCGATGGCGATGCACCTCATGCCGGGCATTCCACTGTCACAGGCGCTCATCCGTACCCCGGATGCAGCCACCGCCCGTTCGCTGGGGGACGCGGCCGGCCGGATGCTGGCGCGCGTCCACACCATTCCCGCCTCCAGCCTGCTCACGGCGGGCGCCTGGCCGGGGGAATCCGGCGATTCCGGCTCCTGGCTCACCTGGCAACCAGTGAGCCCGACCGTGCGGCACATCGCGGAGGACGCGGACACCCCCACCACCGGCTGGCAGCTCCTGCACCTCGATTTCCACCTGGAGAACCTGCTGGCCGACCCGGCTACCGGCGCGATTACGGCGGTCCTCGACTGGACGAACGCCCGGCTCGGCCCGCCAGAGGCCGATCTCGCCCGCACGCGGACGGTCCTGGAGACCGCCAGACTCCTGCCGGATCTCCCGCCCGGCGCGAACACCATCCTCGACGCCTTCACCGAGGGGTTCATGGACGGTCATGCGGCGGTGCATGGCCCGGCCGATCCGGTCCGGCTCCGCGCGGCCACCGCCTGGGCGCTCGACGCCCAGATCGCCGACCTCACCCCGAAACTCGGCACACCGGGCGTCTCGCTGACGGCATCCACGCTCGCCCACCTCCGGGCCGCCCGCGACGAGGCCATCGCCGCGGCCGAACGGATACCCCCGCAACAGTGACGTGCCGGTGTCACCGTTCGCGTGGCACCATCGAGAGAACGACATAATCCGCACGCGCGAAAGGACCTCGCACATGGCCCGCACGATCGCCTACGCCACGCCCGCGGAACGCGCGACCGCCCCTGGTGGGCCTACACCCCGCTGCGCCCGGCGCGCCAGGCGGAACGATCCACCTCACGCCCCGGGACGCGGGGAGGAAGGGAGGCTGCGC
>JBQCJS010000179.1:0-5945 GCA_051952485.1 Thermomicrobiales bacterium
AGGAAACGGCCAATGCTCCGGGCGAACGGAGGTTCGTCGAGGCAATGTCCGCGTTGTCGATCCTGCCGGATCACCGTGCATCCCGAGGGATGCCCCTACTCTACCATCGATTGCGGCGATGGTCGCGGTCGTGGTGGCATACCTCCCGGCTCATCGACGGGACGTCGACTGGGACGGGATGGCGCGGCCGGGGGGCGAGTGGCATGGCACCGCACACGAAGCCGCCGGTCGGAGCAAACCGACCCGCGGTTTCGTGTGCGATGTTTGCGAGAGGACCCCGGTCCGGATCAGCGGACGAGATTCCAGTTCGCGATGTTCCAGAAGTTGTATTCGAACGCTCCGAGCTTGACGTTCGCCTTCTCGAGCTTGTTGTTGATCGCGTACTGGTCGGCCGGCCGGTTGACCTGCGGGATGACCACCACGTTCGCGATCACCAGGTCGTTGAGCTTGATCAGCAGCTCGTTCGCCTCTTCGATCGTCTTGGCGGCGCCCAGCGCCTCGAAGGTGGTGTCGTACTCGTCGTTGTGCCACCGGGAGGCATTCTGGCCCGCCCAGCCGTTCGACTTCTGGGCGATGTTGCTCAGGTTCTTGCCGCCATAGTAGGCGGACATGAAGCTGGTCGGGATCGGGGAGGCGGCGTTGCTGGTGTACATCGCCAGGTCCCAGTACATGTGCCCGATGTTCTGCTCGTTGCCCGGCGCGGAGTCGAAGTAGATGCCGGCGTCGATCTGCTCGAGCTGGACATCCATGCCGATGGCGTTGAAGGCCTGCTTCACCACGGCCTGCGTCTTCTGGCGCACCTGGTTGATGGAGGTGGCGTAGGAGATCTTCAGGTCGACGCCATCCTTCTTGCGGAAGTCGCCCTCCTTCGTCCAGCCGGCCTCGTCGAGGATCTTGTTGGCCTCGTCGATGTTGAACTCCCACGAGGTGTTCGGGGAGGTGAAGGCATAGCCCTCGCCGGTGAGGATGTTGGAGGTCGGCGGGATCTGCTCGCCATAGAACTGGTGGGCGATCACATCGCGCGGGACGGAGAGGTTCATCGCCTTGCGCACGGCGTCATCCGCCAGCACCGGGTTCGGCGTGTTCACTTCCGACCGCTGGCCGTCGACTTCCTTGTTCGGATCGGAGAGGTTCATGATGAGGCGCTCGACGCTGGTGCCCGGGTCGGCGACCAGGGAGGCGATCGTGCTGGCCTTCACCATGCTGTCGATGACGGCCGGCTCCACCTGGAGGTTCCAGGCATAGTCGTACTCGCCGGTCTCAAGGACAGCGCGGGCCGCCGAGGCCGCATCGCCGCCGCCCTTGATGATGACGGAGGCGAAGGCCGGCTTGTTCGGCTCGCGGTACTTGTCGTTGGCCTTGTAGGTGACCTGGTCGTTCGGGGAGAACGTCTCGATCACGAAGGGGCCGGTGCCGATCGGGTTGGTGAGGAACGCATCGTTGCCATTGTTCGGGTCGTTGTCGAACTTGTGCGCCGGGTAGATGTACCCGTTCGTGCCGCCGGTGAAGGGCTCGAACCACGCGGCGGACGGGCTCTTAAAGGTCGCGACGGCGGTGAGCTCGTCCGGCGTCTCCACCTTCTCGATCACCTGCCAGACGGCGGAGGAGACGGAGAGGTTGGTCGGGCGGGTGAGGTTGGTAATCCACTCGAAGGTGAACTTCACGTCGTTGGAGGTGAACGGCTCGCCGTCGCTCCAGGTGACGCCCTCGATGAGCTTGAAGGTGACGGACTTGAGGTCCTCGGCGAGGAGGCCGTTCTCGACGCTCGGCACCTCGGTGACGAGGCGCGGGAAGATGGTGCCATCCGGGAGGTAGCCCATCAGCGGCTCGACCACGAGCGAGCCGGCGAGGTAATCCTTGGTGCCAGTGGCGTTGTGCGGAGAGGCAAGGGTCGGCGCCTGCCAGAGGATGATGCGAAGCTCGCCATCCTGGCCGCGCGTCTGGCTTTCGGTCCCGACGGCGGAGGGCCCGATGGCACCCGCGACCGGGCTGGCCGAGGGGGTGGCATCCTGACCCTGGTACAGGGCAAAGCCGTTCTTCGAACCGCCCGCGGCGGCGATGGTCACCGCGTTCGCCGAGAAGAGGGCCGCGCTGAGTCCCACGCCCAGGGCACTGGCGCGGGCAAGGAACGTGCGACGATCGATCTCACCGCGCTTGAGCGATTCGACCAGCTGAGCGTAGGGTCCGAAATGAGCCATGCGTGTCCTCCGGAATCACGCCATGCCGGCGTGCTTCATGATGCGTGTCGGCGCCGTCCAGGCATGTCAGCGTTCTGGAGCGACCCGTGCCAGAAAACCGAATGGGAGCAGCTGGCTACCCCCTGGACCGATTGGGACCCGAATCCGGGCGATGACGATGGCACGAGTCCGCGCGCCGGCGCCAACCGCCGGCCGCCCGGGAATGCTCATGAGGATGGCAGCGCCCGTCGTCCGTCCGCCTCCCCGCCAGTGGATGGGAATGCGATCGCGCCGTGCGCGATCACGGTCCGGTCGTCGCGACGACCGGGAAGACCCATCTGGCAGCGAGCCGGAACCGAGCGTTCCACCCTTGTCACCGTGGAGACTCCTTGCGCAAGCGCCGAGAACGGAGTTCGCATGATGCTGCGTGCCTGTACCCTTCCGGGTGAGAGACCATCACCAAGGTACCGGGTTGGGTGAACCGGGGTCAACCTGTCCGGGCACAGAAAGCCGTGTGAATACTGGATGATTTGCCCAACTATGGCGTCTGCGTGTGTGTTTTTCGAGCCAAACACCCCCCGAATGAGCTAGTTCTGCCCAGCCGTGCCCGATTGATGGCGTCCCATTTGTGCATGACGTATGAACGCATCCGGTCTGGATGCGCATTCTTCAGCTCGCGATTTTGTGCATTCCATCCCCCAGCGAACCGCACCGCGCGTCAGGTGCCGGGGATGGCGGCGCGAGCGATTGCGCGATGGATGGTGCGCGGTCGTGCCGTGGGGAGCCCCATCGACGACCTTCGCGGGCGCGGCGGACCACGTCGGGCTCATGCGCCGTGCGGGACGACACGCGGGGGCCGTCCGTTGGCGGGGCCGTCACGCTGTGTGGACCGGCGAGCCTGAGGTGTCCCATGCCGGCTTCGCGGGGCGCCATGAAGGCGGCCCTTACGAACAGCCGGACCGGGCGACCCGCTCCGGAGCGGTTGCGCCGTCTCGCGTGAGCGGCAGCGCGCGGGCATCGGCCGGTGGTCCGCCGCCCGGACTACGCCTCGTCGTCCGGTTTGCCGTCGTCCGCGGGTTCCCGGTCCTGGTCGGCGTGACTATAGTCGGCCGCGCGTCCACTGAGCATGCCCTCGTCGCTCTGGGGTGGCTCCTGCCCATGCGCTTCCGCCTCGAGGATGTCCTCCCGGGACGCTTCGTGGGGCTGTTTCGACGCGGCATCCTTCTCGTCTGGCATGACAACCATCCCCTGTCCCGTCTCGCGAGGTCCGTCCCCTGTGCTCCACGGCATTCGCCGGCAGCGGTCGATGCCGGGTGGTGACGCAGGACTGCTGCCACACGCCGGCAAGTGCCTGCTCCCGACCATCGACCATCTCCGTGAGACGCGACCGGGGGGTGGATGCGCCAGCATCCACCCCCCGTCCGTTCCGGTTTCGCCCAACGCTCGCGGGGGGGCGCGCCTACGACGAACGGGTCCAGTTCGCCATGTTCCAGTACTCGTAGGGCTCGAAGGAGCTGGCGGCGACGTTGTCCTTCACCAGCGTGTTGATGACCGCCGACTTGCCTGCCGCGCGATTCACCTGCGGGATGAGGACGACGTTGTCGATGACCATGTCGTTCATCTTGATCAGCAGCTCGTTCGCGGCCTCGAACGTGGTGACCTTGCCCAGCTCGACGAAGGCGGCATCGTAGTCGGCGTTCGACCAGCGGGAGGAATTGTTTCCGGCCCAGCCGTTCGACTTCTGGGAGATGTTCTTCCCGTCCGGTCCGGCATACCAGTTCAGCATGAAGCTGGTCGGGATTGGCGAGCCCGGGCCGCTGGTGTACATCGCGATGTCCCAGTAGAAGTGGGTGGTGTTCTGGTCGTTGCCGGCCGAGGAATCGAAGAAGATGCCGGCGTCGATCTGCTGGAGCTCGACCTTGACACCCAGCTTCTCGAAGGCCTGCTTCACCACGGCCTGGGTCTTCTGGCGCACCTGGTTGATGGTCGTGGCGTAGACGACCTTCAGCTCCACGCCGTCCTTCTTGCGGGTGTCGCCGTCCATCGCCCAGCCCGCATCGTCGAGGAGCTTGTTCGCCTCGTCGATGTTGAACTCCCACGACGTGTTCGGGGAGTCGAAGGCGTAGCCCTTGCCGGTCAGGATGTTCGCCGTCGGCGGCTCGCCCTCGCCGTAGAACTGCGTGGCGATGACATCGCGCGGGACCGCCACGTTGAGCGCCTTGCGCACGGCGTCGTCCCCGAGCACCGGATTCGGCGTGTTCTTCTCGGATCGCTGGCCGTCGACTTCCTTGTTCGGATCGGAGAAGTTGAAGTTCAGGCGCTCCACGCTCGCACCTGGCGTGACGAGCATGGTGCCCTTGCCGACATCGACCATCGGCTGCAGGACGGATGGCTCCACCTGGATGTTCCAGCCGAAGTCGTACTCGCCGGTCTCCAGGACTGCGCGGGCCGCCGAGGCCGCATCGCCGCCGCCCTTCAGCGTGATGGAGGAGAAGTAGGGCTTGTTCGGCTCGCGGTACTTGTCGTTGGCCTTGTAGGTGACCTGGTCGTTCGGGGAGAACGTCTCGATCACGAAGGGACCGGTGCCGATCGGGTTGGTGAGGAACGCGTCGTTGCCGTTGTTCGGGTCGTTGTCGAACTTGTGCGCCGGGTAGATGTTGCCGTTATTGCTGCCGGTGAACGGATCGAACCAGTTCGCGGACGGGGTGTTGAAGGTGACGACAGCGGTGTGATCGTCCTTCGCGACGATCTCCTTGATCACGCTCCACACGGCGAGGTTGATCGAGATGTTGCTCGTGCGCTTGTCGTTCGTCACCCATTTCCAGGTGAAGACCACATCGTTGGCCGTGAACGGTTCCCCATCGCTCCAGGTCACGCCTTCGAGGAGGTTGAAGGTGACGGTGGTGAGATCCTTGGAGAGGAGGCCGTTCTCGACGCTCGGCACTTCCTTCACCAGGGTCGGGATGATCGTGCCATCCGGGAGGTAGTGCATCAGCGGCTCGACGACGATGCAGCCGGCGAGGAAGTCCTTGTCACCGGTGGCGACGTGGGGGGACGCCAGCGTGGGCGCCTGCCACTGGATGAGCTTCAGTTCGCCGTCCTGGCCGCGGGTCTTGCCCTCGGTGCCGACCGATGGTGCTGCCGCGCTGCCACCCGCGGCCGGGCTGGCCGCCGGGGTGCTGTCCTGGCCCTGGTAGAGCGCGTATCCGTTCTTCGAGCCGGCCGCGCCGACCCCGTTCGCCACGAAGAGGGCCGCGGTGAACCCGACCCCGAGCGCCGTGGAGCGCTCGATGAAGGTGCGCCGATCGATTGCCCCGCTCTTCAGCTCGTCGTACAGACGTGAGAAGCGACCGCCCTGTTCCATGCTGGACCTCCTGATCCTCCCGTACGCGGGGGATGGATCGACTGCCGAACGACGGCCCGATACCCGGGGATTGGGCATCCCGGTATGCGAGCCAGTCAGTGGGGTATCGAGGAAACCCCTGACAACGGTGTTTGGAGAGCAGGACCCGTGTACGGCATCGCCAAGGACGACCGTACCGAAGTAGGCCACCGGTGGCGTCTCGCGCGGGGCGGGACGGACGCATTCGGAGCGACGGCACGAATAGTGGGACGCGCACACGCCAAATACAAGGGAGAATCGCCGGACATTCTGACCGAAACGTGTAGGCGGTGTGCCCATTGGCTGTGCGCGGACGCGGTACTGGCAGGGCGAAAAGCCCCCCCCGGGCGTTAGTTTTCACTTCTTTTATGTGAAAACCTCAAATA
>JBQCJS010000180.1:0-2823 GCA_051952485.1 Thermomicrobiales bacterium
CGGCTGACGCCCAGCATCCGGAGGATGGCGTAGAGCGCCATCGCCCCGATCGCGACCGCCACCACGGTCGAGAGGCGCATCACCCCGAGGTCCATCCCGAACACGAGCGCGAAGAGGCCGCCCCAGACGACCTGCTCGATCGCGGTCGCCGCGACGACCGGATAGACGACGAGATCGATGTTCCAGTACAGCTCCTCGACCGAGCGGGTGTAGCCCCAATCGTCGGTGGTGGCGATCTGCGTCATCGTCGGCACGATCAGCGCCGCGATCGCGAAGAGGGCGATCGGGATCGCCACGGCCCAGTTCCGCCCGAGGGCGCCGAAGGCGTCGCGCACCGTGCGCCCGGCGGACCAGGCGCCATCCCGCCCGTCCGAGACGTCACCATCCCCTCCTGGCGAAAGCGGCGGCAACGGCGGGCTTGCGGCCACCGGCGCATCGGCGACGGGCGGTTGCTGTGGTTGGGGTGGAAGCGGAACGAGGGGCTCCTGGACGGCGGGCGGGGGCGTCGCGGCAGCCTCGCCGGCAGGCGTCTCCGCCGACGCGCCCGGGAATGGCGCGGGCCGGAAGAGCGGGGCTCCCCCTCCCGTCAGTCCCGGAGGCGGGTCCGGCGTCGCGCCAGGCTCGTTCGGGACTGGACGATTGACCTGATCCACGACTCCATCCTTCTCCACGCGCGGCGCGACCCCCAAGCTGGACGCTGGATGGGAGCATACGGCACCGCACGGCGCCCATGCAGGGAGAGGCTATCCCGGACGGCATGCCGGATCGGGGAAGTCACGGGGTGGGTCGTCTCGCTGAACGGGGCGTGTGCATGGTGGGCGGATCGCCATGCAGGCCGCAGCGCGACGGGCCGCCCGACAAAGCGGTTCGACCGGATTGCCGGCGGCTATCTGCCGCAATCCGCCTCGGATCAACGGCCATTTCCACACACGCCAGTCCGGGAGACGGCACGGATGTTGCCATGGCTTATCATCTGATAAGGAACGATCGTCCGGCATCACGGATTCCAGAACCGAGCCACGCAGGCAGAAAGGCGCTCAGCATGGCGGAACATTCGAGAGCCATGAGTTCCCCGAACGGGGCAGCCTGCCATCTCCACCGCGTTCCCACCGGGGCAGACTGGGAGCGGTGCGCCGAGGTGATGTCCCGGCACGGGCGCACCTTCTGGTTCGCCAGCCGCTTCCTGCCCCAGGAGAAGCGCCGCGCTGCCCAGGCGGCCTATGCGTTCTGCCGCATCGGCGATGACATCGTGGACCGGGCGATGGAGGGCATGCCGATGGCCGAGGTCCGCGCCGCCCTCGACCGCTGGAAGCACCAGCTCGACCGCCCGACCGATCCCGTCGCGGTCGCCTTCATGGCCGTCCGCCAGGAATACGGCATCCCGCGCGAAACGGTGCTCGATCTCTTCACCGGCCTGGAAATGGATCTCGCCCCGGCCCGCTTCCCGTCGTGGGACGCGCTGGAACGCTACTGCTATCACGTCGCGGGCACCGTCGGGCTGATCGTCGCGCCCATCCTCGGCTGCCGGGAGGAGGAGGCCCTTCCCCATGCCGTGCAGCTCGGCAACGCGATGCAGCTGACCAACATCCTGCGCGATGTCGCGGAGGATGCCGCATTGGGCCGGCTCTACCTGCCGCTGGACGACCTGCAGCGGTACGGGGTCGATCCGGAATCGGTGTTCGCCGGCAATCCGACCGGCGATTTCCGGGGGCTGATGCAGTGCGAGATCGCCCGGGCCCGGGACCTGTACGCGGCCTCGCACGAAGGCGTTCCGGCGCTCGATCTCTCCGGACAGGTCGCGACCCTCGCCAGCGGCCAGCTCTACGCCCGCATCCTCGACCAGATCGAGGAGCAGGACTACGACGTCTTCCAGGGTCGCGTCCACGTCTCGACATCACGCAAGCTGCGGCAACTGCCCGCCGTGATGCGCACGCTCGCCGTCACCCGCTACCCTGCCCTCACACGCCTCTCGCTGGGCTAGCGCGTCGTCCGGGTTCCATGCCGCGTTCTGGCAAGATCACGATGCAGGATGCTCCACGGGTGGCCGCGACGGCAGGAATCGAAATGAACGCCCGCCGATCGGGCCCGTTGGGGGCCTCGCGAAGGCGCCAGGAATGACCGCTGATCCCGACCACTCGTCGCTCCCCGGAATTACACATCAGGCACCCCTATCGCATTGCCCTTTCGCAAAGCGACTCCAGCTCATCGAGGGCGCGATGACCGCGCGCGACCACCCCGGGCACGACATCGTGGCGCCCCTGACGGATGGGGAACTCGAGTTGCGTGAGGATCTGGGTCGCGGTGAGCACCGCAGCGCCCTCCCAGCCGACCAGGTCAACGATCCGCGTCCACAGCTGCTCCCGGGCGCCGTCGAGATGATCCTCGTAGGTGTGCCACTGGAGGGTGGCAAGGTCGGTCGCGCGCGTGCCGCTCCCGGCGTTCCCGATATCCACGACCGCTACCACGACTCCGTCCCGGACCAGGACGTTGTCGGGCTTGAAATCGGCATGGACCATGTCCGGCGCCATGCGTGGTGGCGGGGCCTCGGCACACATGCGCCTGATGCGCTCGACCAGGGCCGCCACCTCAGGGGAGTATCCGGAAAGGCCGGCGACCGCCCTCGACAGGCTCGGAGCCAGGTCCTGTCCCCAGTCCCGGCCGGTGGCGAGTCGCCACGCATAGGCCCAGTGGTCGTGGGGCTCGGTGGCCTGCCCTGCCTGGAGTTCGACGATCGCCATCAACTGCTC
Source organism: Thermomicrobiales bacterium (assembly GCA_051952485.1). Taxonomy (GTDB): domain Bacteria; phylum Chloroflexota; class Chloroflexia; order Thermomicrobiales; family UBA6265; genus JASGDN01. The sequence goes on from JBQCJS010000180.1 coordinate 2,748, forward strand.
GACGAGGGACGGAGTCAATTCCGGTGCGGGAGCCGCGTCGACGAACTCCATCACGCTCCAGACATGCGTGGCGGTG
>JBQCJS010000181.1:0-2977 GCA_051952485.1 Thermomicrobiales bacterium
GTCCTGCTCGCCATCGACGACTACATGACCGAGGACGGCATCAGCAAGGACGAGTTCTACAAGCCGCTGATCGACGCCTACACCTGGCAGGACAAGCTCTACGGCTTGCCGAAGGACTGGTCGCCGATCGCGATGGTCTACGATCCGGACGCCTTCGAGGCGGCGGGCGCCTCCGTTCCCACCACCTGGGACGAGCTGCATGACACCCTCACCAAGCTGAAGGACAACAAGGGGAGCGTCCAGTTCGCGCTGGACCCGCAGATGGCGCGCTACGTCATCTGGCTCTTCCAGGCCGGCGGCAGCCTGACGAATCCGGAAGTCACGCAGATCGAACTGAACTCCGATGCGGCCAAGACGGCGCTGAACGAGATGTATGGCCTCTACAAGGATGGCCTCAGCACACCGTCCGCCGACATCGGTGCGGGCTGGCCGGGCGATGCCTACGGCCAGGGCCTCACGTCCGTCGCCTTCGAGGGCAACTGGATCTTCCCCGGTCTCGCCTCCGACCACCCGGACCGCAAGTACGCGGTCGCGGAACTCCCGGCGGGTCCGGCCGGCAAGGGCACCCCGGCCTTCACCACCTCGTATTCCATCTTCGCCGGTTCCAAGAACCCGGACGCCGCCTGGGTGGCCGTCAACTTCCTGACCGGGCCGGAGGGGGCCAGGATCGCGAGCGAACTCGGCCTGGCGATTCCGGGCCGGCCGGACCTCGAAGAAGGCTGGCTGCAGCTCTTCCCGGAGCGCAAGCCGTACATCGAGGCCGGCACCTACGCGACCTCGGTCCAGTACGGACCGGGCGGCCAGAAGTTCCAGCAGGACGCCGATGCCATCCTGCAGTCGCTCTGGGCTGGCCAGATCGAACCGGATGCGGCCATGCAGCAGATCTACGACACGGCGGTCTCCGACATCACGCTCACCGGGCAATAGAGGCGACGGACTCGTCGATCCGGGAGGCCCGTCGCGGGCGACGGGCCTCCCCAGTTTGCGTCACGTAGTGCTGGGGGAGAGCCGATGCAGCTTGCCATGTCCCGCCGAAAACGCCCGAAGAACCCGACCGCCACCGAGGACGCCATCGCCGGATGGCTCTTCATCGCCCCGGCGATCATCCTCGTCTCGGTCTTCATCTTCTGGCCGATCGCCCAGATCTTCTGGCTCAGCTTCCATCAATGGAGCGTGATCACGCCGGAGAAACCGTGGGTCGGGCTCCAGAATTACCGCGACTTCTTCCGGAATCCCGATTTCGAGATCGCCCTGCGCAACACCATCTGGTACTCGATCGGAGTGGTGCCGGTGCAGACCTTCCTTGGGATCTTCCTCGCCGTGCTGGCGAACCAGAAGATCCGGGGCCGGGGTTTCTTCCGCACCGCGTTCTACTTCCCCTCGATCAGCTCGACCGTCGTCATCGCCGTCATCTTCCTCTGGCTCTACCAGCAGAACGGGCTGATCAACTTCGTCCTGCGCAAGATCGGCTTCTCGCCTCCGCAGCCGCCGTGGCTCGCGAACCCGAAGGGCGTCATCCAGATGCTCCTCAGCGGGGTCGGGATCGACCATGTGAACCCGTGGCTCGCCGGCCCCAGCGTCGCCCTCCTCTCGATCATGATGATGGCGATCTGGACCTCGATGGGCAGCTACATGGTGATCTTCCTCGCCGGCCTGCAGGACATTCCCGCCGACGTCTATGAGGCGGCCTCGCTGGACGGCGCCAACGCCCGCCAGCAGTTCTTCGGCATCACCATCCCGCTCCTGCGCCCGGTGATCTTCTTCGTGGTCACGCTCGGGTTCATCGGCACCTTCCAGGTCTTCGATTCGATCTACATCATGGCGCCCGGCGGGGCCCCCGCGAAGACGACGCTCACCCTGGGCTATCTCGTCTACCAGCAGGGTTTCCAGAACTTCGCGATGGGCTACGCCTCCGCGATCGCCATCGTGCTCTTCGCGATCATCCTCGCGATCTATTTCGTCCAGCGGCGGGTCATCGGCCGCTCCGACCAGCAGTAAGGGGGGATGACGATGACTCCTTCGACCAATGCCGCCGCAGCCACCACTGCCGCCGCCGTCACCGGTGACGACCGCAACCACAACCGCAACCGTCGCGAGGGGCAGGTGAAGGGCAACCGCTCGCTCGGCCAGCGCATCATCACGGCGGTGGCCTTCACGATCCTCGTCTTCGTGGCGCTGCTGATGTTCGTGCCCTTCCTCTTCACCCTCGCCACGTCGTTCAAGACCGCGCCGGATGCCGCGAAGCTCACCCTGGACTCGATGTTCTGGCCCCGCGAATGGTCGCTCGATGCCTACCGCACGGCGCTCGATTCCAACATCCAGCGCTGGTTCATGAACAGCGTGATCGTCGCGGTGATCTGGGTCGTCGGCCGGGCGGCGATCGACACGCTCGCGGGGTATGCCTTCGCGCGGATGCAGTTCCCGGGGCGGGATTTCATGTTCACCCTCATCCTCGGCACGATGATGGTGCCCGGGATCGTGATGATCATCCCGCGCTTCATCCTCCTGAAGGATCTCGGCATCCTGAACACGTATGGGGCGCTGACGATTCCGTTCCTGGCGGACGCCTTCGGCATCTTCCTGATGAAGCAGTTCTTCGAGTCGATCCCGATCGACCTGGAGGATGCCGCCCGTACGGACGGCGCGACACGCTTCCAGATCTTCCGCACGATCATCCTGCCGAACGCGATTCCCGCCGTCTCGGCGCTGGCGATCTTCAGTTTCCAGGGGAGCTGGAACAACTTCCTGGAACCGCTGATCTTCATCTCCGGCGGCAACACGGACCTCTACACCCTGCCGGTCGGCCTCGCCAACTTCAAGTCGCAGTACCAGACGAACTGGCCGGTGCTGATGGCGATCGCCGTAATCACGACGGTCCCGATCGCGATCTTCTTCCTGGTCTTCCAGCGCTACTTCATCGCCAGCAACGTCTCCTCCGGTGTGAAGGGATGACCGCGACGGTCGCTGAGAGGTTCCT
>JBQCJS010000182.1:0-3164 GCA_051952485.1 Thermomicrobiales bacterium
CTCGGCCAGCTCCCGGCTCACCCGGTTCTGCTGGGACGGCAGGCCGAAGTTGGCGAGCTGGGCCACGATCATCGCGCGTGCCGCCCGCGCCGTCCGGGTTGCCGCGTTCGCCAGCTGGCGCTTGCCCGGGGAGGAGGTCGTGGAGGCGCTGCCGGAGGCCGCTGGCGTCGAGGATGAGGAAGCCTCCGGGGTCGCCGAGGAGGACGAGGAGCTGGACGACGATCCCCGGCTACTGCCGCGACCACTACCACTGCCACTCCCACTCCCGGACGTATCGGCGGCGGCCACGGCCTTGGTCTGCAACTCGTTCGCCAGGGAGAGCAGCTCGTCGATGCTGGCGGTATCGAGCGACGAGGCCAGGGCGTCGCGATCCGCCTGCACGGAGGCGATCACCGCGGCGGAGCGGTCAGTGACGGAGGTCGTCGACCGCGACGAGGACGAGGACCCGGACGACGACGATCCGGAACCGGCCTCCGGCGTGGCGGTCGCGGCATCGGAGGACTGCGCGGAGACGAGCGATCCGACGGCGAGGGCCGCCGTGGCGGCGGTTGCGAGGCCGGCCGCCCCGCCGACGAGGTGCCGGCGGTCGATGGTGCCGGTGCGAAGGTGGTCGATGAGATGGGAGCGTTCGTTGCTGGACATGGTCTGGGTCTCCTGTTGATGGATCGTTGCGAGAACGGAAAGGAGAGCGGATGCGAGAACGACGCCGGACCGGGTTGCGTCCCTGTCCAGAAGGACACGCACCGATCGACGCTTCGATCGTACCGGCCGGCATGTATGGTCTGTGTATGGTCAGTCCGCGCTCCCGCACCTATGATGCGCACGCACGCACCGGATCGACCGACCGCGATTCCACATCCGGATTCGCCACGACCGCAACCTTTTCCGGAGGTCTCCATGCCGCCCGTTCGCGTCGTCCTCGATACCGACATCGGCACCGATGTCGATGATTGCCTGGCCCTCGCCTTCCTGCTGGGATCGCCGGAGATCCAGCTGGACGCCATCACCACCGTCTACGCCGATGTCGCACTGCGCGCCCGGATGACCCGCAAGCTGCTGTCACTCCGGGGCGGCGATGCCGCGCGCATTCCCGTCTACGAGGGCATCTCCGCACCGCTGCTCGGCCTGGAGCCGATCTACTGGCCCGGCCACGAGGGCGTCGGCCTGCTGGATGCGGACGAGGACGCGCGGTTCGCCGCCGGCCCGGACCAGCACGCCGTCGATTTCCTGGTCGATCACGTCCTGGCGCATCCCGGCGAGATCCACCTGCTGGCCATCGGACCCCTGACCAATGTCGCCGCCGCCATCACGCGGGAACCCCGCTTCGCCGCCTCCCTGAAGCACCTGACGATCATGGGCGGCTGGTTCGCGGTGACGCCGACCTCCTCGCGCGGACCGGCGGAGCACAACATCATCTGCGATCCGGAGGCGGCGCACATCGTCCTCTCGTCCGAGGCGCCGATGTCACTGGTGCCGCTCGATGTCACGCTGCGCGCCCTGATCGACCAGTCCGGCGTGGAGGCGTTGCGCGCGAAGGGCACGCCCTACCACGATGCCGTCGCCCAGCAACTCGCGGACTATCCCGGCTTCGTGGCGCGGGGTGGAAACACCTTCCTGCACGACCCGCTGGCCGCCGCGACGCTCGTCCGCCCCGAAATCCTGCACTGGACGGACCTGGCGGTGCGGGTGGAGCTGAACGGCACGTTCACGACCGCGATGACCGTGGGCTTCCCGCCCAGCGACGACCGCCCGGCCACGGCCCGCGTCGCGCTGGACCTCGACCGTGCGGCGAGCGAGGCGTTCATCGCGGAACGCATCGCGGGCTGAGCCCCACCCGGTTCCGCGCCGCTGCCCCGGAACACCGCGTTCCCGCTCGATCACGATCGATCATCCGCATCCAGGAGCGATCCCCATGTCGAATGCAACCACCACGACTGCTACCACGACCGCCACGACCACCGGGACCCGCCGCCCGAAGATCGCCATCATCGGCGCCGGGGGCGTCGTCTTTCCACTCCGGCTGATGGGCGATTTCCTCTCCTTCCCGGCGCTGCAGGGGGCGGATTTCGCCCTGATGGACATCGATCTCGAACGGGCGAGGCACACCGCCGCCGAGGCGCAGGAACTCGTCGATGCCCACGGATTCCCGGCCACCGTCGCCGCCACCAGCGACCAGCGGGAGGCGCTCGCCGGGGCCGACTACGTGGTCGTCACGTTCATGGTGGGCGGTGTGGACATCTATCGGTACGACATGGAGATCCCGCGCGCGTACGGGGTGGACCAGCGCATCGGCGACACCCTTGGCCCGGGCGGCGTCTTCCGCTTCCTGCGCAATGTCCCGGCGCTCACCGTCATCGCCCGCGACATGCACGAGCTCTGCCCGCATGCCCTGCTCATCAACTACGCGAACCCGATGGCCATGAACTGCTGGTACCTGGAAGCGCTCGGGATCACCACCGTCGGGCTCTGCCACTCGGTGCAGGGCACCTCCCGGATGCTCGCCGAACAGATCGGGGCCGACTACGCCCGCGTCACCTTCAAGGTCGGTGGCATCAATCACCAGGCGTGGTTCACCGAGTTCCACGATGGCCCGACCGATCTCCTCCCGGCCATCCAGGCGCACATGACCGCCAAGTACGTGGACCAGGAGACGCGCGATCGCGGGGTGTGGGGCAGCGAGCGCGTGCGGACCGAGATCATGAACGCCTTCGGCTACTTCCACACCGAGTCCAGCCCCCACGCCAGCGAATACCTGCCCTACTTCCGGAAGAACGAGGCCCTGATCGACCACTACGAGCCGACGCGCTGGAACTACGAGGATGTGAAGGCGAACAACTCCGCCCGCCAGCGCGACCGCACCCTGGTCGAGAGCCTGCTCGGCGAACTCAAGCCCTCGCTGGAATATGGCGCCTGGATCGTGAACGCGATGGAGACCGGCACGCCCACCGTGATCTATGGCAACGTGCCGAACACCGGCCTCATCGACAACCTGCCCGCCGATGCCTGCGTGGAGGTGGCCTGCCTGGTAGACCGGAATGGCATCCAGCCCACGCATTTCGGCGCCCTGCCGCCACAATGTGCCGCCGTGAACCAGACGAACATCAACGTGCAGCGCCTGGCGGTGCAGGCCGCCCTCACCGGAAAGCGCGAGCACGTCTATCACG
>JBQCJS010000183.1:0-3323 GCA_051952485.1 Thermomicrobiales bacterium
ACACTTAATATAATCACGCGACGGGGCCGGCCCGGCGCGCCGGACCGGGGTCGGGCCCGCGTCCTCGATGGACCACGGGGAACCACCATGTCCCACCCGGCCTCCCGCCAGGCGACCATGTCCGGCCGCGACTGGCTGCTGCTCATCCTGCTGGCGACGGTCTGGGGCGCATCGTACTTCTTCGTGAAGGTAGCGGTGCGCGATATCGGGCCGTTCACCGTCGCCTTCGTCCGGGTCCTGCTAGCCGCCCTCATCATCCTCGCGATCATGCGCCTGCGAGGGATGGGCATTCCCCGGTCGCGCGACACCTGGACCGCCTACCTCGTGCTGGGCCTGACGAACAGCGCCCTCCCCTACAGCCTGATCTTCTGGGGCGAAACCCGGATTCCCTCCGGACTGGCAGGCATCCTGACCGCCATGGTCCCGGTGTGGACCGTGCTGGCCGCCCACGTGCTGACCACCGACGAACGCCTCTCCGGCGCCAAGGTCGCCGGCATCGGGCTCGGGATGCTCGGCGTGATCGTGATCATGGGCGAGGACCTGGGATCGATCGGCGACGGCAGCATCCTCGGCAAGGTCGCGGTGGTCGCCGCCACGATGCTCTACGGCTTCTCCAACGTCTTTGCCCGCCGCGTGAAACAGCGTCCGCCCCTGGAACTGGCGTGGGGCCAGATGACGATGGCGACGCTCTGGATGCTCCCGCTCGCGCTGGTGGACCGGCCATGGGCCACGGCGACCTGGAGCCGGCAGGCGGTCGGCGCCGTACTGGCCCTGACCCTCGTCTCGACGGTGCTCGCCTATCTCGTCTACTTCCGCCTGCTCGGCGAGGTCGGGGCGACCAACACCTCCCTCATCGGGTTCCTGATCCCGATCAGCGCCCTCCTGCTCGGGGCCGTCTTCCTCCACGAGCGGCTGGTGCCGATCCAGCTCGCCGGGATGCTGCTCATCATCGCTGGCATGGCGCTGATCGACGGACGGCTCTGGCGACGCCTGCTGGCCCGGCGGCCGGCCACCGCCCCCTCCTGATGCCGACCTCCCCCCGCCCGGAACGGCCTCGCCATCCGCCGGGGCCACCACAAGGACGCGCCACCCGATATGATGGATCGGGCCACCGGGCCACATGACCCTCGACCGTCATGCAGGAACGTTGCGACGCGCTCGCGATTGCCGGGGAACGGGACGGATGCACAGCGACACCATCATTCTCGTCACCATGCTCGCCACGATCGCGTCCGTGCCGCTCTGGCTGGCGTTCATCGTGCGCGGCGCCTGGCTGCGCGAGCACCATGCGGGCGGAGACATCGCGACCACGGCCTTCGCCATCCTGGGCGCCATGGTGATGCTGGCGGCCACGGCCGCGCTCGCGGGCCTGGTGCTCTATGGCCTCCAGGCGAGCCAGCGCAGCTTCACCACGGTCGCCCTCGCGCGCGTCGGGCAGGCCGGGTTCGGGATCGTGGCCGTCATCATCGCCATCCAGGCCATCCGCCATCCCGGCGATGTCTCCCATCACCTCTCCCTCGATACGGAGGGGGCATCCAGCACACCGCAGGACACCGTGAAGGAGGGCATGCGCATCCTCCAGCGGGCAAACCCGATCGCCCTGGTAGCCGCTGGCGCGATCGGCGCCACGATCTTCGCCGATCGGTCCGAGGCCATGCCGCTGGCGAAGGATGTGGGCGCGGCCCTCGCCGGATTCGCCCTGCCGCTCGTCCTGATGCTGGCGATCGGGGTCGCGATGCCAACCACCGGCATCCGCCTGCGCGGGATCGAGGCGTTGCCGAGGGTGACCATTGCCACCCTCGGATTCCTCACCGCGCTCCTGCTCATTCCCCAGGTCTTCTCCAATCCGGGCGTGCTGGGCGGGGGCCGGATGGACGGCCCGGAGACGGTGCTCTTCCTGACCTCGCTGATCGCGATCATCAACCCGATCTCCAGCCTGGCGCTCTTCTCCACCACCACCGCCTCCTATCCGGCGACGGTCCAGCAGGAGATCGCCCTTCGCAGCACGGTCGCCGTGGCGATCGTGCTGATCGCGATGGCCTGGATCGGGCAGCTCCTGCTGCGGGCGCTGGGGATCTCGGTGCCCATGCTGCAGGCGGCGGGCGGGATCATCGTGTTGCGGCAGGGCCTGGCGATGGTGAGCGCCACCGGCAGCGCCAACGAGAAATCGGATGTCGCCGAGGCCAGTGACGAGCAGTCGTGGCGGGCGATCGCGATCGTCCCGATCGCCATCCCGTTCACGGTCGGCGCCGGGTCGATCGCGACCGTCATCGCCCAGAGCAGCACCGCGACCTCGATCCTGGACGTGCTGATCGTTTCCGCCGTCTGCCTGCTCGCCGCCGGGGTCTGCTACGTCGCGTTCCGGTTCGCCGCCCCCGTGAGCGCGGCGCTGGGGCCGGCGGGGATGGGCATCCTCACCCGGATGATGGGCATCGTGGTGACCGCGATCGGGTTCGGCCTGCTCGCTCGCGGGCTCGGCGGCCTGCTGCCCGGCCTGATGGGATAGGAGCGTCCGCCCCCCCCGGCGATGCGGGCAACAATCCGGGGTGCCCCGGCGCTAGCGGCGCCCGGCGGCCACGAGTTCCCGCGTGGCCGGCACGATCGCCGTGGCGAAGAACTCCACCATGGCCGGATCGTCCGCTGCGAGGATGAAATCGGAGACGCCGTAGTTCAGCGCCGTCTGCGCCAGGTCCTCCGCCCAGGCCTCGGGCGGCCCCTGCAGGAAGCCCTCGCGCGATGGCGAGACCTGCCCGTTCACGTTCAACATCCGCCGGATATCAGCCGGCGCCCGGCCCGCCGCGACCGCCGCCGCATCGATCCGCGCATTCATCGCGTCCAGGTCGGCGACGCCACCCGTCAGGTAGCCGAGCGAGGGCAGCCAGCCGGTCGCCTTCCTGCCGACGAGGTCGAGCATCTTCGGCTTGTACGCCCCGATCCAGATGCCGATCTCGTGGAGCGGGGCCGGTCCGCGCTTCGCGCCCACGACCTGGTAGAAGTCGCCTTCCACCTTCACCCCGCCGCGCTGCGTGGTGTCCCACAGCTGCCGGATCACGTCGATGCCCTCGTCCAGCGCCCGCACGGCCTCACCGGGGGTGAGGCGGCGACCGCCCATCGCCGCGATGCCGTCCCAGAACGCGCCCGCGCCGAGCCCGAGTTCGACCCGTCCCCCGCTCAGGCGGTCGAGGCCGGCCGCTGCCCGCGCCAGCACGGCGGGATCACGCAGGGGCAGGTTCAGGACATTCCCCGCCACGTGAATCCGCTCGGTCCGCGATGCCACGTAGGCCAGGAGGGTCCAGGTATCGAGGAACGATGCCTGGTAGGGG
>JBQCJS010000184.1:0-3323 GCA_051952485.1 Thermomicrobiales bacterium
CGATACGGCCGGCAATGCGGCGTCCCGTGCCGCCGATGCCATTCGCAAGGACGACGATGCCTAGCGCCGGGGTACACTCGCCGGCAGCGCCGGAGTGATCCCCGGAGACGCGGGGCCAGCGGAGCGCTTGACCGCTCGCTGGCCCCGCGTTCGTCTGTTTACCCAATCCTTGCCCTGCTCCATTGCGATCTCCGGAATGCATGCCAAGGAGCCGTCTGGAAAACCCCTGGACGTGACCCCATTGTTCGCATCTCGCCCATTCCGGATGCGGCTCCGACAGGACGACCTGTGCCCACCCCTCCGATCCTCGCGACAACCGAGCCATACTCCCCGCTGGCAGCATTGCTCCAGGGACCGGCCGTGGCGGCCTGCCTCGCCGACCTGGCGGAGATGAACGGCGCAGACCCGGTGGCCCTTGCCACCCGGCTGCGCAAACGCCATGCGCCGGACGTCGTGGCCGCAGCGATGACGCTTGCCGACCTGCGATCCCGCGCTGCCGTCAAGTTCGCGAATCCCGGCATGATGCTCCTGACCCGCGCCGGTTACGAGCAGGCAAGTTCGGACGTCATCGCCCGCTGGCGCGCGCGACGCTTCGCGGGCTGCGAAACCATCGCCGATCTCTGTTGCGGCATCGGCGGCGACCTGATGGCGCTGGCAGCCCTGCCCGGTCTCACCACCCTGACGGCCGTCGATCTCGACCCCGATCATCTCACGATGGCGCTCGCCAACGCCCGCACGGCAAACCCTGATGCGCCGGTCGCCGGCCTCCTCGCCGATGTCCGGACCGTCGAGCTCGCTTCGGTGGAGGGCGTCTTCATCGATCCGGCGCGGCGCGATGCCGGCGGGCGCTTCAGTTCCGGCGCGACGGAGCCGCCGCTGGACTGGTGCCTTGCTCTCGCCGATCGCGTCCCGAAGGTGGGCATCAAGCTCGCGCCAGGCATCGACCACGCGGCGATACCGGCGGCCTGGGAGCTGGAGACCATCGCGATCGACACCGACCTCAAGGAGGCGGTGCTGTGGTCCCCGGCGCTCGCCACCGCGCCCCGCCGGGCAACCGTGATTCATGATGGGGAGGTGTCCAGCATCGGCGGCGACGGCGACGATTCGGATCGCGCGAGTCAGGAACCCGGTCCGGACCTCGCCATGCCGGAGGCCGGGATGTGGCTGCACGACCCGAACCCGGCCATCACCCGCGCCGGGCTCGTGCAGGCCGTGGCGGCCCAACTTGGGGCCTACCCCATCGACCGCCAGATCGCCTTCCTCGTGGGCGAGGGACCGTCCGCATCGCCCTTCGCGCGATCCCGCCGCATCGTCGCGTCGCTGCCATGGGACGAGAAGGCGCTGCACCGGCACCTCGTGGCGATGGAGGTGGGAGCCATCGACATCCGGCGGCGCGGCCTGGCGGGTGATGTGGATGCCATCGCCCGGCGCCTGCGGAAGCGCCTGCCGAAGGGAGCGACCCGCTCCTGCTGGATCGCGATGACCCGCGTCGACGATCGTCCGTGGGCGATCGTCTGCTCGGACGAGCCGCAGCGAGCATGAGCAGGCGATCCGGCACGCCTGCCCATTTCCATGAACGGACGAAACTGCCACCGGCAGGCCAGTTTCACCCCGTCGGGCACCGCCGCGCGTGCTAGAATCCCGCCGTTCACGGTGTGTTGACACGTCCTTTGGGCAGGTCCCGGCCTCGACGCACGGATTATCATTGTGGACGTTCCCGGTGCGGTGGGAGAGTCGACCCGGCCAGACCGCCGGAATACCGGTGCCGCGCATTCGAACCGACGCACACATCGCGATGCCCGGCATCCCGCCGCGAGCATCGTCCAGCCTGCCCAACGACGAAGAGGGTTCACACGCATGGAAATCCCGAAGATCGAGAATCTCGTGCCGATGGTGGTCGAGAGCACGAACCGCGGCGAACGCGCCTTCGATATCTATTCCCGCCTCCTGAAGGACCGCATCATCTTCCTCGGCACCCCGGTCGATGACCAGGTCGCCAACCTCATCATCGCCCAGATGCTCTTCCTCGATCACGACGATCCGGAACAGGACATCAAGCTCTACATCAACTCCCCCGGCGGGGCCGTCTATGCCGGGCTCGCCATCTACGACACGATGCGGATGGTCCGCGCCAACGTCCAGACCTTCTGCATGGGCATGGGCGCCAGCATGGCCGCCGTCCTCCTCGCCGCCGGCGAGCACGGCAAGCGCTACGCCCTGCCGAACTCCCGCATCATGATCCACCAGGGGTCCGGCGGCTTCCGGGGCAACATCCCCGACCTCGAGGTGCAGGCGAAGGAGACCTTCGCCGTCATCAACACCCTCACCGAGATCCTCGCCGTCCACTCCGGCCAGTCCTTCGAGAAGGTGAAGGCCGATACCCAGCGTGATTACTACATGACCGCCGAGGAGGCCAAGGAGTACGGCCTCATCGACGAGGTGCTGTATCCGGCGGAACTCGCCATCGCCGGCGGCCCCGGGCTCAACGGTTCGCGATCCTGACGGCGCCCGGAACGGGCCGCGGCCCGTTCCGGATTCCCAGGCATCGCCTCGACCAGCGGCGGCCACGATCACGCGCGGCGGCCGGCAAACGATCTTGACGAGGTGTTCGGGTGCATTACCGGTGTTCATTCTGCAACAAGGGCCAGGAAGAGGTTCGTCGGCTCATCGCCGGTCCGAACCAGGTGTACATCTGCGACGAGTGCGTCCAGCTCTGTCGTGAGATCATCGAGGAGGACGAACCCGTCGCTCCTCGCTCCGAGCCGACCCTGGCCCGCATCCAGACGCCGCGTGCGCTCTACGACCAGCTCAACCAGTACGTCGTCGGCCAGGACCATGCCAAGAAGATCCTCTCCGTCGCGGTCTACAACCACTACAAGCGGATCAACGCCGGCCTCCTGAACGACGACGACATCGAGTTGCAGAAGAGCAACATCCTGCTCGTCGGTCCCACCGGTTCCGGCAAGACGCACCTCGCCCAGACTCTTGCCCGGCTGCTGGACGTTCCCTTCTCCATCGCCGATGCCACCGCCCTCACCGAGGCCGGGTACGTCGGCGAGGATGTGGAGAACATCCTGCTCCGGCTGATCCAGAACGCCGGTGATGTCACCCGCGCCCAGCACGGCATCATCTACATCGACGAGATCGACAAGATCGCCCGCAAGTCGGACAACCCCAGCATCACCCGCGACGTCTCCGGCGAGGGCGTGCAGAAGGCGCTCCTCAAGATCATCGAAGGCACGGTCGCCAACGTGCCTCCGCAGAGCGGTCGCAAGCACCCCCTCCAGGAATACATCCAGATCGACTCCCGGAACATCCTCTTC
>JBQCJS010000185.1:0-2304 GCA_051952485.1 Thermomicrobiales bacterium
ACGCTCGCCGGCACGACCTCGACCACGTCCACGTCCACGTCCACCGGGCAACGCCCGGCTCGCCACGTTCCCACCAGGAAGGACCGCATTCGCTCATGACCAACTCCACATCGACCAACCCGGAACCAGTCCGCTGGGGCATCCTCGGCACCGGCAGGATCGCCCACAAGTTCGCCAACGATCTCCAGAAGGCCGCCCCCGGCGCCACCATCGTCGCGGTCGGATCGCGCTCGCAGGATTCCGCCGATGCCTTCGGCGACGAGTTCGGCATTCCCCATCGCCACGCATCCTACGAGGAACTGGCCGCCGATCCGGAAGTGGAGGTCGTCTACGTCTCCACGCCCCACCCCTGGCACTACGAAGCGAGCCTGATCTGCCTGAACGGCGGCAAGCATGTCCTCTGCGAGAAGGCGTTCACCATGAACGCCCGCGAGGCGAAGGGCCTGGTGGCGGCCGCCCGCGAGAAGGATCTCTTCCTGATGGAAGCGATGTGGACGCGCTTCCGCCCGACGATGGTGAAGCTGCGCGAGCTGGTCGCCGCCGGGGAACTCGGCGAGTTGCAGTACGCGACGGCGGCGGTCGGGTGGCAGAGCCCGTTCGAGCTGAAGAGCCGTGTCTTCCGCAAGGACCTCGGCGGCGGCATCCTGCTCGACGGCACGATCTACCCGATCTCCTTCATGTACATGCTCTTCGGCTCACCGAGCAGCATCGCTTCCACCGGCCTCCTTGGTGAGGCGGAGACCGACGAGCAGGAGACGATCGTCTTCACCTATCCGAACGGCGCCCAGGCGACGGTCTTCGGTTCGTTGCGCACCGGGCTGGCTGGCCCGGCCATCGTCGCGGGCACGAAGGGTCGCGTCGAGATCGCCCACCAGTGGTGGGAGCCTACGCAACTCACCCTCTTCCGCCCGGGCCAGGAGCCGGAGACCTTCTCCTTCCCGGAGCCGGAGGGCACACGCGGCTACCAGTACGAGGCGATCGCGGTTGGCGAGGCGATCCGCGCGGGCAAGCGCGAATCGGACGTGATGCCGCTCGACGAGTCGGTGGAGATCATGGAGGCGATGGACGCCATGCGCGCCGAATGGGGCCTCACCTACCCCGCCGACGGAGAGGAGTGAGGACCGAGAAGTGAGAGAGCCAGCGACGAAGCGAGCCGGCTGCCCCCTCGCTCCTCACTCCTCTCCCCTCCCCCGATCCTCACGTCTCGCAGAGGAGAACACACGATGCCTATGGAATACGGAACCGTCACCGGCGTCAGCAAACCCGTCTCCCGCATCGTGCAGGGGACGATCCCGCTCAACGAGAACGACCTGGACGAGAGCTTCGCCCTCCTCGATGGCGTGTGGGAGGCCGGCTGCCGCACCTTCGACACCGCCCACGGATATGGCAACGGCGCCTGCGAACGCGTCCTCGGCGCATGGCTGAAGGATCGTGGCGTCCGCGACGAGACGGTGATCCTCGGCAAGGGCGCCCACCCCTACAACGGACGCGAGCGCGTGACGCCGGATGACATCACCGCCGACCTGCACGAGTCGCTGGAGCGGATGCAGGTCGATTTCATCGACATGTACGTGCTGCACCGCGACAACCCGAAGGTCCCGGTCGGGCCGATCGTGGAGATCCTGAACGAGCACAAGCGGGCGGGCAAGATCGGCGTCTTCGGGGGCTCGAACTGGGCGGCCAGCCGCGTGAAGGAGGCGAACGACTACGCCGCCGCGCACGGACTGGAAGGCTTCCCCATCAGCAGCCCGAACTTCAGCCTGGCGGTGCAGATCAAGGCCCCATGGGAGGGCTGCCTGAGCATCAGCGGGCCGGCCGGGGAGGCGGACCGCGCCTGGTACGCCGAACAGGGCATCCCCATCTTCCCGTGGTCGAGCCTGGCAGGTGGCTTCTTCTCCGGCCGCTTCCGGCGCGACAACCTGGATACCTTCGACACCTACCTCGAGAAGCTCTGCGTCGAGTGCTACTGCTCGGAGGAGAACTTCACGCGCCTGGACCGCGTGCAGGAGCTGGCGACCCGGGAGGGCGCCTCGATCCCGCAGATCGCGATGTCCTACGTGCACTCGCAGCCGATGAGCGTCTTCGCGCTGGTCGGGTGCCAGAAGCCGAGCGAGTTCGTGGACAACGTCGGCGCGCTGGGCCACAAGCTCACGCCCGCGGAGATCGCCTGGCTGGAGCTCCGCTCCGACGAACGCCCCTGGTAAGGGGAGGGAGGAGAAAAGAGGAAGGGACGAGCGGGCGGGGTATGTCCGGCGAGATATCGCACCTGAGACATCGGTAGGAACCCCTCGCGTTCTTCGTCCC
>JBQCJS010000186.1:0-3991 GCA_051952485.1 Thermomicrobiales bacterium
CGACGCTCTTCCGATCTGGACGATCCGGAGAAGATCGTCCGAGCCGTCGCCGTGTCGCGGTGGCCCCACCCACCGCCGCGACTATTCCCACGAAGGAGCCGCATTCATGTCCGATTCCGCCCCCGCACCGGGCGCAGCCGCCGCGACCCCGATCGCCCCCGATCGCGTCGTCTATGATCTCCCGTCGCTCGCCTGTCCACGCCTCTCGCCCGACGGAACGCGCATCGCCTACGTCCGCAACCAGGTGAACCGCGAGTCCGGAAAGCCGGAGGGCCATATCTGGCTTGTGGATGTCGATTTGGACGCCGATAAGGACAACGATGGCGCCCACCGCCGGCGCCTGACCTGGACCGGCACACGCAACGGCGATCCCGTCTGGTCACCGGACGGGTCGAAGCTGGCCTTCACGAGCCTGCGTGACGGCGACAAGCCGCACACGGTCGTCGTGCTCGGCTTCGACGGGGGTGAACCGGAGATCGTCTCCCGCCACGCCACGCCGCCCAGCGGTCTCGCCTGGTCGCCGGACGGCACCCGGCTGGCCTACAGCGCCGCCGTCGATCCGGAGAACCCGGACGAGACGCCCCGCGACCCCAAGGCCCCGGCTCCGGTCCGCGTCGTCAAGCGGATCGATTACAAGCAGGACGGCGCGGGGTTCGTGAACGATGTACGCAACAAGTTCTTCGTCGTGGACGTGGCGACTGGCAAACGCCGGCAGCTCACGACGACGGCGATCGATCACCTGGCGCCGGCGTGGTCACCCGACGGCACGACGCTGGCGCTCACCCTGCCGCGCCTGAACGGGATGGCCTCCCAGCTCGGCCTGCTCGATGTCGCCAGCGGCGCCCTCACCACCTATGGCGCAGACCACGGCAGCGCGCACCTCGCCGCGTGGTCCCCGGATGGAACCTCGATCCTCGTCGCCGGCAACGACCACAGCACCCCGCACGAGGAGCTGATGCTCCTCGACGTGGCGTCCGGCACGATCCGGACGATCACCAACGATCTGGCGTTCCTGCCGGATGGCGGTTATCAGTCCGGAGGGCCGGCCGGGGCGCCGGTGTGGACGAACGATACGACCGTGCTCGTTCATGGCCTGCTCCGCGGCGGCTCCGGCATCTGGTCGCTGGATGTCCCCTCTGGCGCCCTGACCCAGTGCGCCTGGTGGCCCGAGATGCATTCCGGCTTCTCCGTAGCCGCCAATGGATCGGTCATCGCCCAGGTCGTGACCTCGCTGGACGGCGTGGCTGGCATCACCCGCATCGACGCGGCGACCGGCGAACAGATGCGCCTCTTCAACGAGCTGGATGCCTTCGTGGCCGAAACACCGTTCGCCAGCTGGGAACTCCTGACGCTGGAACGGGAGGGCTTCACGATCGAGGCGTGGCTGCTCAAACCTGCCGGTTTCGACGAGTCGAAGCGATACCCCGTCATCCTCGACGTCCACGGCGGTCCGCACAATGCCTACGGCTACGGCATCAACGGCCTCGCCGAGGTCTTCGCCACCAACGGCTACCTCGTGATCCTGCCGAACCCGCGCGGTTCGGGCACCTACGGCAAGGCATTCGCCGAAGCGGTGATCGGCGACTGGGGGAACGAGGACTGGCGGGACCTGGAGGCGATGCTCGACCTCGTGCTGGAACGGCCGTATGCGGACCCGGAGCGCACCGGCATCATCGGCTATTCCTACGGCGGCTACATGGTCGGCTGGGTGCTCGGGCACACCGGCCGCTTCGTGACCGCGATCTGCGGCGCGCCCGTCTTCGACGGCGAGTCCTTCTTCGGCACCGCCGACATCGGCCACGAGTTCTATCGCGAGATGGGCAGCCTGCCCTGGGACGGGAGCGACAGTCGCCTGCGCGACCGTTCGCCTTCCGATCACATCCACAACGCCACCACCCCCACGCTCGTCGTTCACGGCGAGGCGGACGAGCGTTGCCCCATCGGCCAGGGCGAACAGCTCTTCATGTCGTTGATGAAACTCGGGGTGGAGACGGAGTTCGCCCGCTACCCCGGCGGCTCCCACCTGTTCATCAACAGCGGCGAACCCGCCCATCGCGCCGACTACAACGCCCGCTGCCTCGCGTGGTTCGACCGCTTCCTCAAGTCCTGAACTGGGAACCGTTCGCCCTCATCAACAAGGAGCCACCCATGACCCTTCCGATCAGCCCCGAGGCCGCCATCTTCGACATCCCGACCATCGGCGCGGCCGCCGTCTCTCCCGATGGCACGAAGATCGCCTGGACGCGCACGCAGGTGAGCCGGGAGACGCGAAAGTCCGAGACCCAGATCTGGCTCTCCGGTATCGACGGGAGCAACGCCCGCCAGCTGACGCACGTCGGCACCGCGAACACGGAACCGACCTGGTCGCCGGACGGGTCGACGCTCGCGTTCGTGACGAAACGCGACGGCGACAAGCCCTTCGCCATCGCCCTGCTCCCCTTCGCGGGCGGCGAGGCAACGCTCCTCGTGAAGAGCGGGAAGCCGCTGAGCGGGCTGGCCTTCTCGCCGGACGGATCGCACATCGCGTTCACGAAACCGGTCGATCCGGAGAACCCGGACGAAACCCCGCGCGACCCGAAAGCGCCGGCGCCGGTGCGGGTGGTGAAGCGGATCGACTACAAGCAGGACGGCATCGGCTTCGTGAACGATGTCCGCGCCCAGCTCTTCGTCGCGAATGTCGCTACCGGCGAAACCCGCCAGCTCACATCTTCCGCCCGCGACCACACGAAACCCTCGTGGTCGCCGGATGGCGCGCAGATCGCCGTCACCCTGCCCATCCTGAACGGGATGCGCGACCAGCTCGGGATCGTGGATGTCGCCTCCGGCGAGATCGCGGTCCACGGCGACGAGACGGGGACCATCGGCCTGCTCTCGTGGTCCCCGGACGGTACGCGGATCGTCTTCGCCGGCCACCAGTTCGGCAGCCCGCACCCCGACTTCACGTTCTTCAACGTCGCCGATGGCTCGTTCCGGAAGCTGATCGACAACCCCGCGTTCACGGTCGATGGCTCCCTCTTCTCGTCGTCCTGGCCGGTCTGGCTCGATGAGGGCACGATCCTCGTGCATGGCATCGACAAGGGCCGGAGCGGCCTCTGGACCGTCGATGCGGCCTCCGGCGAGGCGACCGCGCTGGGTTCGTGGGATTCGGTCCACGCCGGGCTCAGCGTCGATGACGCCCACACCACGGTGGTGCAGACCGTCACCGATCTCTCCGGCCTGCTCGGCATCGTGACGATCGACCTGAAGACCGGCGAACGGACCGTGATCCGGGACGAGGGCGAGACGGTCTTCGCGGAGACGCCGCCCGCGCCGTGGGAGCAGGTGCGGATCGAGCGGGCCGGCTTCCCGGTCGAGGGCTGGCTGCTGAAGCCGGCCGACTTCGATCCCCGCAAGCGCTATCCCATCGTGCTGAGCATCCACGGCGGACCGCACGGCTTCTACAGCTTCATCTGGAACAACCACGCCGAGATGCTGGCGACCAACGGGTTCTTCGTGCTGATCTCGAACCCGCGCGGATCGAGCACCTACGGGCGCGACTTCGCCGAGGCCGTCCACAACGACTGGGGTGGCGAGGACTGGAAGGACCTGCAGGAACTCCTGGACCACGTGATCGCGGGCAATCCCGCCATCGACGGCGGACGCAGTGGCGCGGTCGGCTACTCCTACGGCGGCTACATGACCAGCTGGGCGCTGGGTCATACCGACCGCTTCAAGGCGATCGTCTGCGGCGCGCCCTGCTTCGACCTGGAATCGTTCTTCGGGACGAGCGACATCGGCCACCTCTTCACGCCCTCGCAGAACGGCGGCACGCCGTGGGAGAAGCGGGAGCAACTGGCCGCGCAATCGCCATCCACCTTCATCCATAATGCCGTGACCCCAACCCTGATCGTGCACGGCGAGGCCGACGAGCGCTGCCCCATCGGCCAGGGCGAGCAGCTCTTCATCTCGCTGAAGACCCTTGGCGTCGAGACCGAGTTCGCCCGCTACCCGG
>JBQCJS010000187.1:0-2557 GCA_051952485.1 Thermomicrobiales bacterium
TGGTTATTTACACATAATAGGTGGTGGGGTGTACCAACTGGGGAATTTTTTGCCCGTATTTATTTTTTTTGCCCGCCTCATACTAAATGCGGGGTAGGCGGGCGGGGAGGGTGGGGCCCCGCTTCCCCGTCTTGTCGTATGCGGCGCGCTAGAAGCTGAAGTCCGGGCTGAACTGGCCCGTGTTGCTCCACGGCACCACGTATTCGGAGTAGATCACCAGGTTCAGGATCAGCAACCCAACGAAGATCGCCACCTGCACCCACGGCAGCCACTTCGCCGGGAACCAGGAGCGCAGCCCGAGCATCATCAGGATCGACCCCGCCGTGATCGCTGGGAAGAAGTAGCGGGCCTGCGTCAGCGAGAAGGTGAGCCCGAACTGGAGGATCGCGAAGTAGGCCAGCACGCAGGAGATTCCCAGCGTCACCAGGGCCACCACCTGCCAGCGTTCGATCCCCAACGTGGCATCGGCCTTCGCCGCGATCGCGGCCGCCTCCTCGTCGGTATCGGCGGCGAGGATCGGTTGCTGGGCGCGCCAGAACCGGATCGCGTAGATTCCGAGGCCGACCACCCCGGCCAGCGCGATCCAGAAGAGCACGCGGAGCAGCGTGTCGCTGAGGGGGATCAGCCGCCAGCCGAAATCACCCCACGTCTCTCCCCAGCGAGCCCAGAAGAACCGCCTGCTGGAAAGCTGGCTCCAGATCGTCGGGTGTTCGCCGTTCGTGTAGTTCCACCACTGGAGCTGGCGGATCTGGGGCAGGGCGGTGAAGTTGCCGTAGGTGGTCCACATGAAGAGATACCACGGCCAGACGAGGAGGCCGGCGACCCCCGCCGCCAGCGCGCCCTTCGGCAGCCATGCCTTCCAGTGCTTCCAGCCCAGCCCGGCAATCATCGCGAAGGCGATGATCGCCCCCGCGGTGGCCGAGGTGTTCTTGGAGAGCATCGCCAGCCCGTAGAGGAAGCCGATCAGCAGGACATTCCAGACCGGGAACCGTTTCTTCAGCCCCAGTATCACCAGCCATACCACGCCGCTCGTGAAGGCGATGGCCAGGATGTCGTTGTTGAGCATCGCGGCTTCGTACGAGATCTGCGGCTGGAAGGCGACGAAGGCGGGCACGGTGAATGCCAGGAAGCGATCGGCGGGGAACAACGTGCGCACGGCGAGGTACGAGAAGAGCACGGTCAGCATCCCGAAGGGGATCGCCGCGAGCCGCAGGAGATAGAGCTGGTTCGTGAGCGACCACCCATCGGAGAGCCAGTAGAGCGGCGTCATCACGATGTAGTAGAGGGGGGGATGATTGGCCGTGTAGACCCAGCCGTTCGGGCCGATCTGGTAATCGGGAGGAAGGTTCTGCAGGTAACACGGTTCGTCGCACTGCGGCAGGCTGCAGAAGTTCCAGTCCCGCGTCACGAACTGGCAATAGGGCCAGAGCTTGGCCGGCATCCGGTCGGCGGTGTCGGTGCCGTTGGCCTGATAGGCCGCCTGCCATTCCTTGAGGTCGGGGATGATCGGCATCCGATGCTCGGTCGCCACGATCTCCAGATAGGTGTAGTGGGCGACCTCGTCATGCCCGGAGAACGGGACATGAATGAACGAGATCGCCACGCCCTTCGCCAGGAAGATCAGGAGCAGGATGGTGATGAACTTCCGCTCCACGCTGGCGGCAAGGACGGCCGACCACGCGCGGGCCAGCACGTTCGGGCGGGACGTGCCGGTGGCCAGTCCGGGAATGGCGGGGCTGGCGACGCCCGCCCCGAGCGGCGTCGTCGTGGAAGCCTGGTGAACTCCGGGTCCACTCGACGGGTGGAGGCTGCCGTGTCCCTGCATGCGCCGATCTCGCTCCCCTGATCTCCAAAGGTCCGTCCCGCGTGAGGCGGTCAGCCCACTGGAGCCCATGCCGCCGGACTCCCGAATCGAGGGGACGATACCGCACCGGCCAGTGATCCGGCTACCCCGGCGTGCTGGCTGGACGGTCCCCCGTATCGCTGGCCGGGGCGAATGCCCGGTCCAGCCACGCCCGGATCTCGTCCGTGAGATCCAGTTCCGCCAGGGCATCGCGGGCGATCCATTCGGCGCCATGCTCCAGCGGGGGCAGCCCGTCCGGTACCGACTCCGGATGCGCGAAATACACGAGGTCGATGTGCTGGTGGCCGGGACCGATGTCTTCCACCTGGATTCCTTCGGGCCGGATCAGCTGGCGTGGCTGGCCGGGATAGTCGACCGGCAATCCCCGTTCGCCCCGGAGCATGATGCGGAGCCCCGTCTCCTCCCGCACCTCCCGGAGCGCGGCCTCGTCGGGCAACTCGTCCGGTTCGATGTGTCCGCCGGGCGGCAGCCAGCGTGCCAGCTTGCGGTGCCAGTGGAGCACGACATGGTTCTGCCAGGTCACGAAGACGGCCACGGTGAAGTCCCGCGTGATGCGGCCCGGGTCACTCATGCGTCCGGCTTCGTGGTACGGGTGGTGGCTGGAGCGGTGGGTTCGGACGGATTGCCGGAGGGGGCATCTTCCGCCGGGGTGAGCCAGGCCGCCTCCGCGACCTTCCGCCAGGAGACCCGCTC
>JBQCJS010000188.1:0-3618 GCA_051952485.1 Thermomicrobiales bacterium
TGAAGACACCAAAACCCCTGGCCTAGACGAGTTTCCTCGCCCCGCCGGTCACCGTAATGACCAACCCCTTCAGCCAGGGGAAAAACGCGTGATGCGTTTTAGCCGGGATCGCTCCCGTGTGCCTCCAGTATGCCATGCCCCGTCAAGACTTCTTGACCCGGTGGGGCCGGATGAGCCGGCATGAACCACGCCGGGAGGGGATGCGCGGCAAACGCATCCCCACCCGCCACGGCATGGATCAGCCACCCGCCGGCGCGTGCGGCTAGAGATAGTCGCTCAGCAGGTCCAGCCCGCTCCCCACCCCCGCCCCGGCGAGGGCCGGCACGCCCGGCACCGTCGCCGGCGGGATGTTCGCGTTGTAGCGGAACATGTTGCCCGGATCGAGGTCCGCCTTCACCTGGCGGAGGCGCAGGTAGTCGTCCTTCGCGAAGCAGGCGCGCACCTGCTCCTCCGAGGCATCGCCGAGGTGCAGGAAGTTGAGCAGCAGGCTCCGGCTGGCTGCCGGGGAGAGGGCCGCCTTCACCTCCGCGAGCGCGGCGTGCACGGCCGGCCCCATGGCCGGATCGAACACCACCGCGCCCAGCATCACGGCCATCGGCGCGTCGTGCCGGTTCGCGACACCACCCCGCCGCGGCATCCGATCGACGGCGCCCGCGATGTAGCGGATATCGATCATCATCACCGGCGTCTCCACGCCCTCGCCCGCGACGGCGAGCAGGCGGTCGATCGTCGCCTCGTCCAGCGCATCCAGCGATGTCGTCGTGGCGGCAAACGGCATCGGATCGACCGGGTCCATGCTGATGGCGTCGATCGCCGCGAACGGCATGACCCCGAAGGTGTCCATCACCGGGGCGATCCCGCCGATCTCCCGGATCGGCCCGATGATCGCCTCGGCCTGCTCCAGGTCGCCGATCCCGCAGGCGCGGGTGAAGACCACCGTCGCGCCCTGCAGGGGCGGCGGCAGCTGCGGCATCGGGGGCAGGCGCATGATCCCGCAGCTGGCCGTGATCGTCTCCGGCAGCCCCTCCGTCCACGCCGCGAAGGCGGAAAGGACCTCCCGGGCGTGGGCGATCGGGTAGAAGGCCGTGCCACCGAAGACCGTGCTCACCGGCACCAGCTCGAATTCGAGCGCCGCCACGATCCCGAAGTTGCCGGAACCGCCCCGCAACGCCCAGAACAGCTCCGGATGGGCTACCTCGGTGACATGGATCAGGTCGCCGTCCGCCGTCACCAGGTCCGCCGACACGATGCGGTCCGCCGCGAATCCGTAGTGCCGGGCCAGCCAGCCGGTGCCGCCGCCCAGCGTATAGCCGACGACGCCGACATCCGTGGTGGACCCGAGCAGCGGCGCGAGCCCATGCTCCTGGGCCAGCGGCACGACCTTCGCCCACTTCACCCCGGCCTCGACGCGGGCGGTGCGGGCGACCGGATCGACCGAAACGCCCTGCATGCGGGATGTATTGATGAGCAGGCCGCGCGTCACCGGCGCCAGGACGCCGTGCCCGGTCGCCTGCACGCCAACCGGCAGGCCACGCGCTCCAGCGAACCGCACGGCGAGCTGGATGTCGCTCGCGCACTCGGCCAGCACGACCAGGTCCGGCCGGTGGCCGGCGTTCACGACCCAGGAGGCGACGGCCTCCTGGTAGCCGGGATTGCCCGGCATGAGGACCTCGCCTTGCAGGCCAAGGCGGAGGTCGGCAAAATCGTTCATCGTCATGACGTGAGGCGCACGGGTCTCAAGCCCGGCCTCGCTGATGCGAAGGACCATTGTGATCGGAACCTTTCAACGGATGGATATTCGGTGTACGTTGTGGGTCCCGAAGCGGGTCAGGGGGCCGGCAGTCCGCGGATCGTGGGCGATGGCCGGCAGCCCTCTCGTCGCTTCACGATGCAAACGCCGCCCGTTCGTGATCGGTTCCACCATTCCGGGACGGACCTTCGCCGTCCCCCGGATCGGTTGCCGATCATCACCAGAGTGGATTGTCTCGCCTGACGTGGCATTCATATGCGTGGCGGCAGACCACACGGCTCTGCACCACGACCGACCGACCTGGCGGGCGATTCGGTCGGTCGTGGGGGCCGACACGAAGCCGGCCCGATCACGCAGGTATGGGCCACGTTGGGCGAGACGATGGAAGAGGAGTCTTGCCATGCCCCCTTCGATTGTCATCGTCCCCTACGATCCCCGCTGGCCAGAGGCGTTCACCGCGCTCGCGGACCCGATCGCGACGGCTCTCGGCGACCTCGCCCTGCGGGTGGATCACATCGGGTCCACCTCGGTGCCGGTTCTGGCAGCGAAGGACATCATCGATGTCCAGGTCACCGTGGCCGACCTCGATGACGACGCGATCGCCACGCGCCTCGCCACCCTCGGCTTCACCCAGCATCCGACCATCGGCGGCGATCACATCCCGCCCGGCCTCGCCGCCACGGACGCCGATCCCGCCCGCTGGCGGAAGCGGTATTTCCGGGCGCCGGCCGAGATGCGGACGATGCACCTGCATGTCCGGCAGGCGGGCCTGCCGAACCAGCGCTACCCCCTGCTCTTCCGCGATTACCTGCGCGCCACCCCGATGGCCGCCGGTGCCTATCGCCAGATCAAGGAGGCCCTGGCCCGCCTTCATCCGGACGATGTGGTGGCCTACTATGACGTGAAGGACCCGGCCTGCGACCTGATCATCGGCGCGGCGGAGCTCTGGGCTGCCCAGACGGGCTGGACGGTGGAGACCGCAGCCCGCTGACCCTTCCACTGACAACGACGAACGGCGCTCCCGCATTGGGAGCGCCGTTCGTCGTGCGTTCAGGGAGAGCCTTCCCTGCGGGCGATCAGGTCCGCCGGTGGACCGACCTGAGCCGCCGTCGCCGCTTGTCGAGCCGGATGACCGTGGCCGTGGCCGCGAGGCCAACCGCCGCAATCAGCAGGAGCCAGCTGTCTCCCGGCGATCCGAACGGACCGCTCTGGCCTCCGCCACCCGATGTGGCGTTGCCGGCGCCAGTGACCGGGAGTTCCTTGACGTCCGGCGTGCCACGCGGCGTGGCCGTCGGCGTGTGCGTCCTGGACGGAGTCGCGGTCGGGGTCACCGTCTTGGCCGGAGTGGCTGTCGGCGTGTGCGTCGGGTCATGTGTCGGCGTCAGCGTGGGCGTCGCCGTCTTGGTCGGCGTCGCGGTCGGGGTATTCGTGGGTGTGTTGGTTGGCGTCTCCGTCGGTGTATTGGTCGGCGTGTTCGTGGGCGTATTGGTCGGCGTATTCGTCGGTGTGTTGGTTGGCGTCTCCGTCGGCGTGTTGGTTGGCGTCTCAGTCGGCGTATTCGTCGGAGTCTCAGTCGGTGTATTCGTCGGCGTCCGGGTAGGCGTTGCCGTTGGTGTATTGGTCGGCGTCCGCGTCGGCGTATTGGTCGGCGTATTGGTGGGAGTCTCCGTCGGGGTGTTCGTCGGAGTCCTCGTCGGTGTGGCCGTGGGCGTGTTCGTCGGCGTATTGGTTGGCGTTCTGGTCGGTGTCGCTGTCGGCGTGTTCGTCGGGGTTTCCGTCGGCGTCCTGGTGGGGGTGGCCGTCGGCGTATGGGTCGGCGTCTCCGTCGGGGTGTTCGTCGGCGTCATGGTTGGAGTGGACGTTGGCGT
>JBQCJS010000189.1:0-9156 GCA_051952485.1 Thermomicrobiales bacterium
TCTCGAGCGCGAGCTGAAGCTCGACACGCGCGTCATCCGCTACCTCCTGGTCCACGACGACCCGAAGGCCGGTATCCGCGAGCCGAACAACCCGGATCGCGCGGCTGAGGCCGAGGCGGCTCCGGCGGCGGAGACCACCCCCGCTGCGGCCCCGGCCACCGCTCCCGCCCCGGCGGCGACGGAAGAGGCTCCTGCCGAGACGGCTCCTGCCTCCGAGACGGAGACCCAGGCCCCAGCCACTGACGAGGCCGAATCCACCAGCGACGAGCCGGTGGCCGTGGCTGTCGCGGCTGCCGCTCCCGCCGAAGAAGCTCCCGCGGAATCCAGCGAGGAGGAGTAAATGGCCAGTTTCGCCAAGATCACCGTCTTCGGAAATCTGGGCGCCGATCCCGAGACCCGCTATACGCCGAACGGCGCGATGGTGGTGAGTTTCAGCCTCGCGGTGAACCCCCGCCGGCGGAACCAGCAGGGCGGCGGCGATGAGCCCTCTCCCGTCTGGTATCGCGTCTCCGCGTGGGACCGGCTTGCCGAGCGCATCGACAAGCTCGCCCAGCAGGGATACATCGCCAAGGGCCGGTCCCTCCTCGTCGATGGCACCTTCGAGCCTCGCGAGTTCCAGGGCAACGACGGCCAGACCCGGATCTCCTACGACATCACGATGACGGACTTCCAGTTCGTCGGCGGCGATCGCCAGCAGGACGGCTCCGGCGGAGGCAACTTCGGCGGCGGCGGCCAGTCCTACGGTGGCAATCGCGGCGGCGGCAACTTCGGAGGTGGGTCGCAGGGCGGCTCCCGTGGCGGTGGCAGCAACGACTACGGTGATGGCGGCAGCAACCGCCGGCAGGCCTTCGGCGACGACGACGACCGCAACGGCAGCATGGACGACGTCCCCTTCTAGGGTGACGCCCAACGACTTCAGCATTGAACGCCGGATTCGGCAAAGGACCTTCACGACATGACCGACAACCAGGATCGAGACAATCGGGACAGCCGCGAGGGGGGCCGCCCGGCCGGGGCCGGCTCCGGCTCCCGCTTCGGTGGCGCCCAGGGCGGCCGCGACGGTGGCGACGGCGGGGCTCCGCGCCGCTCCAGCGGCCCGCGCCGCAGCGGCGGCGGAGGGGGGCGCTTCTCGTCCCGCCGCAAGGTGTCGATCTTCGACATCGACAACATCGACCACGTCGATTACAAGGATCTCGCCCGCCTGCGCCGCCACATCGGCGAGCGGGGCAAGATCGAGCCGCGCCGCAAGAACGGCACGAGCGCGAAGCACCAGCGCTCCCTCACCGTGGCCATCAAGCGCGCCCGCTACATGGCGCTGCTGCCCTTCACGAGTGACAGCGCTCGCGGCTAGCGGAACCAGATTGCCGGTGACATCGTCACTCGTCCCAGGGTGACGGCGCGAAGCGGTGCGCCCAACGTCGGAACCCCCGATGCGGCGCACCGTTTTTCGTGAACGCCCAAACTTGGTGGAGTCGACCAGAGCCATGTCCGATCGTCCCGACGAGAACCCGGAATCGATCCCGCCAGCCGATGAGCAGCTGCCGGCGCCGTCTTCCTCATCCCAGGGCGCCCAGCCGGAGACGTCTTCGCGTGCCTCCAGCCGCCGCACCACGCGCGAGCGGAGTGGCGCCACCTCATCCCGCAGCACCGCCACCATGGCGAAGAATCCTGCCCGCCGGGTGAGCCGGCGCGACCAGGAGGCACGGCAGCAGCGTCTCTTCCTGATCGGCGTGGCCGCGGCGGCGGCGCTCGTCATCGCCATCCTCGCCGGTGGCCTCGCCTACGAGTACTACATCAAGCCGAACCAGGTGCTCGCCGAGGTGAATGGTCACTCCATCACCCGCCGCGACTACTGGAAATACCAGTCGGTCGTGCTCTACCAGCAGGCGCGGATCTACGAGAACTACGCCTCGCAGACGACCGGCCAGCAGCAGTCCCAGTTCCTGAGCTTCGCCGCGTCGCTCGACGCGCAGCGGGAGAAGGTGTGGGGCAGCACCGATGTCAGCGCGGCCACGGTCCAGCAGATGATCGAGAACCAGATCTATGTCGATGCCGCCGAGGAGCAGGGCATTGCCCTTCCGGACGACCAGGTCCAGCTCTACGCGCTGAACGCATTCGCGCCGGCGGACGACCCGCTGGTCACCCCGATCCCGACGCCGACGATGATCCCGGCCCGCGCGGAGGCCGCGACCCAGACCGCCGAGGCCAACCTCGCGCTCACGCCGACCGTGGCGACGACGATGACCCCGACGGCCGCGTCGGGAACGCCGGCGGCCAGCCCGGTGACCGGAGTCGGAACCCCGGCCGCGTCGCCCGTGACCGCAGCCACGCCCACGGCAACGGTCGATCCGAAGACCCTCGCCGACGCCGGGTTCACCAACTTCCAGAACCAGGTCTTCGACAAGGCCCACATGTCGCTGGACGACTACTATCGCCTCTTCACGCGACCGCAGATGGCGCGTGAGCAGATCGACGCCCAGCTCCAGAACGCCGTGCCGCAGGCCGCCGACCAGGTCCATCTCCAGCACATCCTGGTCGCCACCGAGGACCTGGCGACGCAACTCGCCAACCAGGCGAAGGGTGGCGCCGATTTCAGCGCCCTCGCCAAGGCGAACTCCACCGACACGCAGACCGCTCCCACCGGCGGCGATCTCGGGTGGGTGACGCACGATGAGCTCGACCAGGCCACGGCGGACGCCGCCTTCAGCCTCGCCGTCAAGGGCATCAGCGATCCGATCCAGACCCCCTTCGGCTGGGAGATCGTGCGCGTGATCGACAAGCAGGCCGACCGGCCGCTGACCGACGCCCAGTACAGCACCGCCCAGCAGAAGGCGGTCGATACGTGGCTGGCCGATCAGCGCAGCAAGTCGACCATCAAGACCGATTACGCCGAAACGCCGACCCCGACCCCGAGCGCCTTCGAGGTGCCCGCCGGTGCGCCGACGATCCCGCCGGCCACGCCGATACCGGCCGCGACACCGGTCCTCGGACCGGTCCAGGGTCCGCCGATCCCGGGTACCGAGGCGACGCCGATCGGGCCGGAGGCCTCCCCGGCTTCCAGCTCAGAGGCTTCGCCGGCAGCCTCGCGGGAGGCCTCACCCGAGGCGTCTCCGCAGGCGTCTCCATCGCCTGCCGCGTAGGCGGCGGTCCGCGAAACTGGCTCCGGCACGACCTGCCGGAGCCAGTTTCGCGCTGTGCTATGCTCATGCGAACGCTGTTCGCCCCGCCCGAGGCGATACCCGCCTCCGCTGAGGAGATTCCCCGTGTCTTCCCGCGATGGATCAGGATCGACCGGTAACAAGCGGCGTCCCGCAGGCGCCGACACATCGTTCGGATCGTCGTCCACCCAGGGCAGCTACGACATAGATCCAGCCGAGATCGACCGCTACCTTTCCGGGCAGCCCCAGCGCACCACGCGCCGGACATCCACGGCCACGAATACCACGTCGGATCAGCTGGACCGGCTCCGGCGGATCGTCGAGGCGGACGACGTCGCCGCGCCCCCGGCCCGGACCGCTCGGACCACTTCGGCCAGCAATCGCGACACGCCCCCCAGCAATCGCCGCGCTCCCCGGACCTCCTACGACGAGGTCTACTACGAGGACGATTACGCCTACGACGAGCGAGGCGCGGTCGACTACTTGGACGAATACCCGGGACAGTGGGACGAGGAAGGCGATCCAGCCATCGCGGGCCAATCCGGTCGGCGGGCCGGACAACGCCCGTCGATGCCCTCCATGCCCCGGTTGACGGTGCCGCGCACGATCACCGGCGCCGCGATCCTGGCCGATCGCACGGCGTTGGGATTGATCGGGATCGGCATCGTGAGCCTGATCGGCATGGCGGTCCTTGTCTCGAACCGCATCGACACCCTTCCCGCGCAGATCGGCACGCATGTCTCCGCGTCCGGGGTGCTCGAGGATTTCGCCGCGCGGGATGCCATCTGGCGAATTCCGCTCCTGGCGCTGATGCTGAGCCTGATGAACCTGGTGATCGGGGTGTTCGCGGCGAGGTTCGATCGCTTCGCCAGCCGCCTCGTCCTCGCGGCGTCCCTGGTGATCCAGTTCCTCGCCTGGGTCGCCCTCCTGCGCATCCTCTAGCGACGCCGTCCGGCCCGGACAGACGAATACCCGGCACGACCAGCGTCGTACCGGGTATTTCTGCGTTCGCGAACGGCAGGATCAGCCGCGTGCCGCCGCGATCACCTGCTTCAGGAGGACTCCGGCGATGTGCGCCCGGTACTCCTCCGATGCGAAGGCATCGCCGTTGATCTCGATCCCGTCGGTGATGACGGACGCTGCGGCGTCGATGGACTCGGCGGACAGGGCAACGCCCGCAAGGGCCGCTTCGGCAGCCGCAGACCGCGTGGCCTTCGAGGTCGCCCCCGTGATCGCGACACGCGCGTTCGTCACCGTATCCCCGTCCAGGTCGAGGCGGACCGCGACGCCAACCAGGGCGTAGCCGCTGGCGGGATGGCCGTACTTCTTGTACCCGGCCACCGAACCCGCCGCCGGGATCGGCAACACCAGCTCGGTGATCACCTCATCCGGTTCCAGTGAGGTCGTCCAGAGGTCGATGAAGAGGTCGTCCGCCGCGATGTCGCGCTCGCCCGCGCTCCCCACGACATGAACGGTGCCCTCGAGGGCAAGGAAGACGGCGGTCAGGTCCGCAGCCGGATCGGCGTGGGCGAGCGAGCCGCCCCACGTTCCATGCGCGCGCACCTGCTGGTCGCCCACGTAGCCGATGGCGGAGGGCAGCACCGGGAAGAGGTCGCGGATGGTGGCATCGTCGCGGATGGCATCGTAGGTCGCCATGGCCCCGATATGCACGCCATCGTCACGGCGGGAGATGCCGCGCAGTTCGTCCAGCTTGCCAAGGTCCACCAGCACACCGGGCTGGGCCAGCCGCAACTTCATGGCCGGGATGAGCGAATACCCGCCGGCGAGGATCTTGGCATCCGGATTGTCCGCCAGGATCTGGACGGCGTCGGCGACGGACGTTGCCTGATGGTAGGCGAAGGACGTTGGGATCACGCTGTTCTCCTTCGATCCAGGTCCGGATCGACCACGCTCAGGATGCCGATTCGGACGATTCGCCGGGCTGCCCCATCCGCTCTGCCGCCAGATGGACCGAGCGCACGATGTTCTGGTATCCGGTGCAGCGGCAGAAGTTGCCTTCCAGCTCGTGCCGGATCTCCGCCTCGGTGGGATTCGGGTTCCGTTCGAGAAGCGCGATCGACGACATGATCATCCCGGGCGTGCAGTAGCCACACTGGAGACCGTGCTTCTCCCAGAAGGCCTGCTGCACCGGATGGAACTCGCCATCGGTCGCGAGCCCCTCGATCGTCTCGATCGCCGCACCATCCGCCTGGACGGCGAACATCGTGCAGGACTTGGCGGTGAGCCCATCGACCTTCACCACGCAGGCGCCGCACTGGCTCGTGTCACAGCCGACGTGGGTGCCGGTCAGCCCAAGCTGGTCGCGCAGGAAGTGGACGAGCAGCGTCCGTGGTTCCACTTCGGCCGAGCGCTCGACCCCGTTCACCGTGACCGTGACGCGCGTCGTCAGGTCGTTCTCCGTGCTGGCAACCATCTGTCCTCTCCTCTGCGTGCGGGGCGCCGATCCAGCCGACGGTCACTGGACCGGCGACATCGCGCCATGCCGCGTCGTGCATGCACCTTCATGGGAACGAGACTCGTGTGCATGGTACCGACGGGCTCGGAAACTGACAACGGTTGATGATTGACTACCCGATTGGACAGGTGGCGCCCGGACATGACTGGCGCCCGCCCTCGCCCCGTGCAGGGGTCAGGTCGCCCCGGAAACCGGATGCCCAGCCTCGCGGTCGGCGGCGATCGCGGCATCGGTGACCATCTCGAGGATGATGTCCGTCGTTTCGCTCGCCACCTGCGCCCGCAACTGGCGCGCCTCCTGCCCGATTCGGTCGAGCACGGACCCGAAATCCGCCACCGGCGGGAAGAGCGGGCCGACGGCCTCCAGGAGCCGGTCGCGGTACCACGCGCCGATCCGCCGCCGGACCCGGTTCGCGGACGGCGGCTCGATACCAACGGCAGCGGCGGCTTCCTCGATCTCCCGCCGCAGCTCCGCGCCGGAAAGGGGCACCGCCGCGACGTGATCCACGGCGACCCGCTGGCGCCGCGTCTCCTCCGCGTCGTCATCCCAGCGGAGGATCAGCTCCCAGCTCGAATTCCGTCCGCGTGCCCGGCCGCGGGCTGCCTCCTCCACTGCGTCGAGATCGAGCGTGAGCATCTCCTTCGGACCCAGCAGTGGCCGGCTCTGGTCCAGCCAGCAGGCAACCGCCGCCCGCGCCACGCGAAGCTCATAGAGCGCCAGCAGGAGGCTCCGGTCGCAGAGCGTCGACACGCCATCGAGTCCGGTGAAGAAGGCGTGGAGTCCCCGCCCCTCGGTTCCGGACAAGAACATCTCGGACGTGACCGGCAGCAACACGATTTCCTCGCGTTGCACCGCAATGCGGTGCGTGCCCCGTCGCTGGCCGATCATGTAGTGCGTCAGGCTGTAATCGGGACAGAGGAACCAGCCGTCGCGAAGGTCGATACCGGCTTCCAGCTCGCCGATGTGATTGCTGATAACCGGACCAATCTCGAGCAGTTCGGCGAGCACATCGGCGCTCACCTGGCGGGAACGCGCCGTCTCGGCACTGAACTTCGCGTCCACGGCCTGCGCCCACGGCTGCCCGTCACGCTCGCCAAGGAGGATGAAATCGGGGTTCTGGAGCTTGCGGCGGGAGGCAGCCGCCGCGATCGCCGGGACATCGTCCAGGCGCACGGCGCGGGTCACGGTCGCGGGGTCGGGAGCGATCGAGAGCGGGTCGGCAAATGCGCCGCTGCCGATCGCGGCGGCGCAGATCTCGGCCCAGCGATCGCCGATGATGCCGCTGGCACCGCCGCGATCGGAGAGGCGCATCAGGTCGCGGTCGAAGATCGCGGAGAGGAGCGTCCCGCCGGGAAGGATGTCGGAAGAGAAGGCAAGATCGTCGAACGACGTGACGTTGGTCAAACCGAGCTACCGCCTTGATGGGTGAATCCGCAGAAATCTGGGCGACGCGAGAGCGCTTCTACCGCCGCGAGCCGAAGCGGAGGAACGGGACGCATGTGTCCCGAACAAGCGTACCAGTCACGGCGCCGCCCGAGGGAATATACTTCGTCAACGTTCGTGCCTGCCGCCCTTCGCTCCGCTGCCAGAGGATCACGCACCGATGTCGTCCGAACCATCCCGGAACCCGGCCACCAGGCCCTCTCCTCCGAATCCGCTCACACCGCGTCCCCTGCCAGCGCACCGTCCCTCCCCGCTCGACGAGATCATGTCGCGCCTGCTGGCGCTGCTCCGGCATCAGCCGACCGGTGCGCGGGTCAGCCATGCCCAGGAACTCGCGCATCATCTGGAGGTTCCGCGTGAGTTCGTCGAGGCGCTCTTCACCACTGCCCAGCGCCGGGGGCTCATCAAGCCGCTCTCCGTGGTGAAGGGCAAGGTCACCTGGGCGATCACGCCGCTCGGGGACCGCCTGCTCGTCCACCACGGGCACGAGGCCCCGATGACGTACGGCGCCGACGACGACTAGGTGGCCAATTGGGCCCGGCCATCGGGCCGGCCCAGGCGACGCCATGCGCGCTCC
This sequence comes from Thermomicrobiales bacterium, assembly GCA_051952485.1. Lineage (GTDB taxonomy): Bacteria > Chloroflexota > Chloroflexia > Thermomicrobiales > UBA6265 > JASGDN01. The sequence continues at coordinate 7,655 of JBQCJS010000189.1, forward strand.
CACGCGCCAAATGGCAATCCAAGCGCCACGACGACCCCGATCCCGGCGGCAATGCGCGCCACCCAGTCCCACGCCGTCACGGCGTAGACGAGCGTCACTTGGACCTTGCCTTCCGGCGCCCGCACCACCATCGTCCCATCGCTCGCCCGTTCGACCGGAACGGAGGCGCCGTTGACGGTCGCCTTCCAGCGCGGGAACCAGTTCTGCCGGATCGCGATCTCTCCGGACCCCGATTCGAACGTCGCCTCGATCCGGCCGTTCGCCACGACCACCTGCGACGGCGGCGCCCCGCCATCCGTGACCAGCGGAGTGGGATTCTTGACGGTGTAGACATCCCATGCGCCGAACGTCGCCTGAAACGTGAGGTTCGGATTGGTTCGGGCGGCCTCACGCGGGTTGGGATTCGGCACGCCTGCGACAAGCTGCGACGTGGCGACATCGGTCACCACCACCGTCCCGACACCGTGCGCCTGCAGGTAGCTGGCCTCCAGGGCATTGGCGGGATCGGGGTAGAAATGCCCGTTGTCGAAGTTGTAGCCGGGCGTCCCCGCATGGCCCTCGTGCCAATCCCAGAGCCAGTCGTTGTAGAGCAACGGGGCATCGGTCTCGGTCGGCGCAAGCAGGTTTCCATGCCAATCCCAGGTGATGGCGGTGCCCCCGAGGTCGATGGGGTCGCCGATGACGGTGCCAAGGACGAGCATCGACTGGCCGGCAGCCGTGCTGGCGTTGGCGGTCTTCACGGCCTGCTCGAAGTCCGCGTAGGCAGCAGTCCCGGTTGTTGGCGTCGGCGGCAGGCCGCGATACATGACGGGCACCGCGCTCCACGGCAGCAGGCAGGCCACCAGCATGAGCAGGCCCACGATCGCTCGGGTTCCCTCGACCGCCCAGACCCGCGGCAGGTTCCGTGGATCGCGATGGCCGTTGGTCGCCACGAGATCCCATGCCCGCGCTGACAGCCACCAGACCGCCCAGGCTGCCAGGTAGAGCGTGAGGAAGCGCTGGAACGGCATCAACCGCGGTGTTTCGAGTTGGGCGACCACGCTCTGCTCGATCGACAGGAAGGCCGTCACCAGCACGTAGCCCACGAGGGCGAGCGCCGTCATCCGGGCCGCCGGATAACGCCGATCACCGAGCGCAATGACGACGCCGAGGAGCGCGAGGACCAGGATCGGCGGCGATACCGTCCGCGCCGAGGTGGTGAGATAGGCGCTGACATTCTCGTACGACTGATAGTGCAGGAAGACGTAGAGATCCTCGAACCGGGCGAGCGACAGCAGGATCGGCATGCACAGGAGGACGGTCACCCCGCCGACCACCGCGATCCTGAGGCACGCCTCCCGGAGCTGGCCACGCTCTCGTACCATCCAGGCAAGCCCGACGCCGATCGCGACGGTGCCGACAGCGACGCCAGCGAGGGAACGCGGGTTGGCGTAGGTGGAGAGCGTGATCGCGGCGATGGCGCCGAGCAACGCCCAGCGCCCGCCACGAAGGGCCACGCGCAC
>JBQCJS010000190.1:0-8248 GCA_051952485.1 Thermomicrobiales bacterium
GTCCATTGCCGCAACTGGGCCTTCAGGTCCTCGGGCAGGGCGGTCCCGGCCTGGCGTTCCAGGTAGGACTCGATCTGGTCGAGGTCGAATCCGGCCCCCAGCGCCCGCCCGATCGAGCCCGGACGCACCTGGTAGGTCGCGACCGGGCGCAGCCGCTCGGCATCGGCGAACGCCGTCAGCGACCAGATATGCAGCGGCGCCGGATGGCGCAGTTCGATCGTGCCCTGGGCATCGACCGTCAGCACCGGACCGGCATCCGCGGCCTTCCCGCCCCCCACCGGGTCGCTCTCGTCGGCCTCGGCGTGGGCGGCGGCCATCGCCCGGCCCGCCTCCGTCACCCGCAGCGCCAGGCCACGCGAGGGGACGCGCACGAGATCGACCACGCCGAACCACCCGAGCGCCGTCTCCACCTCCACCGCGATGATGCGGGCGATCGCCATCTTCCGCGTGTCGCCCCGGTCGTCCGCCGAACGTGCGGACGCGGCGGTGAAGGTGGTGCCGACGAGGGTCGGGAACTGCTCCGCGAAGCGCTGGGCGAGGTCGTCCACCAGCACCCATTCGCCGGCGCTCACCGTTCCCAGTGCCTCCAGCAGCCGATGGCGGAAGCCGCGCCAGTCCGCACCCCAGACATCGATCTCCTCCCGCTCCCGGCCCTCGTGCCACTGGTCCGTCGCCAGCCAGACCGCCTTCAGCTGGGCCGTCTGCTCCGCGAAGGAGCGGGATCGCCACGCCCGGATGCGGGCAGAGAGCGTCGGGCGGATGGCGTCGCGGTCCGCCGTGCTGCCGACCGGTTCCGCCGAGGGTTCGATCGCGCCGACGCCCAGCCCGAGGGTGAGCAGGAAACCGAGATAGCCGACCGGCGGCACATCGGCGTTCGTCTCGTTGCCGGAGAACCAGAGCCTCCCGTTCAGTCGCCGCTGCCAGGAACGGGACAGCGGCTCCCCCGGCACCCAGACCGGCGAGCCGAACGCGGCGAGTTCCCGCAGGAGCGTCATCAGGTCCCAGGCAAGGGCGTGGGGATCGCGCGGCTCCGGCGCGGGGACACTCCCCGCGGTGAGGGGTTGGAGCGGCTTCAGCGGCAGGGTCGCCGGGACGCGACCCGGATAGAGGATCTCCTGCGGTACGAAGAGGCGGCGCTGGATGCGGCCGTCGCCCTCCCGGCGGTAGGCGTGGATGACGAGCAGGGCCGTCTCCAGCTCGTCCAGGGCGGCGCGGATCTGCTCCGTCGGGCGGGACCGCTTCCAGGTCGGCCAGACGCGCCCGATCGCCTCGTCCAGCGCCACGGCGCCTTCCACGCCGCCATCGCCCGCACGGACGGCGTTCCAGAGCGCCCGCGCATTCGGCTTCAGCGAGGCCACCACGCGGTCGATGCGCTCCGGCTGGTTGATCTGGCGCAGGATATCGTCGATCAGGTCACCCCGCCGCCGCATGCCGGGGATGACGCGGATGCCCCAGATCTCGGCGGCCGCCTCCACCTCGGCATCGTCCGTGATGTCGAGCAGCACGCGCAGGGAGCTGCGGGAGAGGTCGCCCGCATCGAGTTCGTCCTGCAACCGGCGGAAGAGAAGGACCAGTTCGCGCGGGAGGAAGAGCCTCGGCACCGCGCCGACCGGCAGCGCCTGGACATCCCCCTCCCGCGCCATGATCCCGGCCTGGAAGAGCGCGACGAGGGCCGTGCGGGTGGCGTCCGGATCGAGCCCGACGAGTTCGGCGATCTCCTCGACGCCGAGGGGGCCGGCATCGGAGAGGGCGAGCTCCGCCACGATCGCCTGCTGGGCGGGATCGAGGTCTTCCCACACCTCGCGGCCGGAGCGGATGTCCGTCATCGTGCGGTAGAGGGTGCCGACGTGGCGGCCCCGGTCGTTGCCGGTGAGGTTGACGGACCAGAACGACGCGATGCGGTAGAGATCGTCGATGGAACGCGCGTTGAGGCGTCCGAGCAGGTTCCGCCCCGCCCGGCCCTCCTTGCGTCTGGTGGGTGTTGATCCGTCGCCCCGATCCATGCACAATCCGTTCGCGATGCCCGCGTCTCCTGACGCAATACTAGCGGCTGGCGGCGTGCAACGGGAAATGCCCGCCCGTTTCCTGCCGTTTCCTGGACTACTGGCCGCGACCGAGGAGCCGATCATGCCGTTCGACCGCCAGACCCTCATCTTCGACGCCGACGATACGCTCTGGGAGAACAACATCCTCTTCGAGCGCGTGGTGGACGATTTCATCGGCTGGCTGAACCATCCCACCCTGGATCGCGCCGCCATCCGCGCCATCCTGAACGACATCGAACGCGCGAACGTGACCGCCCACGGCTACGGCGTGCGGGGCTTCCTCGAAAGCCTGGCGGACACCTTCGCCCAGCTCAACGAGCGCCCGACCTCGGCGGCGGAGCGCCAGGAGATCGAGGCGCTGGCCGAGGACCTGATCGCGATGCGGATCGAGCTGGTGCCAGGCGTGGACGAGACGCTCGCCTTCCTCCACCAGCGGCACGAACTCCTGCTGCTCACCAAGGGCCGGGAGGAGGACCAGCAGAAGAAGATCGAGGCGTCCGGGCTGGGGCATTACTTCGACGAGATCGTGATCGTGCCGGAGAAGGATGCGCAGGTCTACGACGACCTCGCGACCCGGCGCGGCCTGGATCGCGCCCAGTCGTGGATGATCGGCAACTCGCCGAAATCGGACATTCTGCCCGCGCTGGCGGCGGGGATGCGCGCCGTCTTCATCCCGAACGACAACACCTGGCAACTGGAGCACGCCGAGTTCGATCCCGCCGACGAACGGGTGATCACCATCGCCTCGTTCCCCGACCTGCTCCAGCACTTCTGACCACCCGAGGATCGACCATGGCCGCAACCACCAATGAGACCCGGCACCCCGGGCCTTCCGTCTCCTGCGTCTTCATCTGCCACGATGGGGCGGGCCGCATCCTGCTCGCCCGGCGCAGTCCGGGCGCTCGCGACGAACACGGCGCGTGGGATACCGGCGCGGGCGGGATCGAGATCGGCGAGACGTTCGAGGAAGCGGTCAGCCGGGAGGTCATGGAGGAATATGGCGCGACCGCGCAGGAGATCACGCTGCTCGGCGTCCGGAACGTCATCCGCCACGACCCGCTGACCCATTGGGTCGCGCTCGTCTTCGCGGTGCGCATCGACCCCGCCGAGGCCCGGATCGTGGAACGGCACAAGTTCGATGCGATCGACTGGTTCACGCCGGATGCGCTCCCCACGCCGCTCCATTCGCAGACGCCGGATTCGCTCGCCCTCTTCCTCGCCACGGCCCCCTGACCGCGCGACGGGTGCCTCCCGCGAAGGGAAGCACCCGTCCGTGCATATTCCGGGAGGCATGCCGAAGGCGGCCTCGCGAGCTACTTCAGGCCACCGAGGGTGATGCCTTCCACCAGGTGTTTCTGGAAGAAGACGAAGGCAATCAGCAACGGGATCGTCGCCAGGTTCGCCGCGGCCAGCAGCACCGCGTTGTTCGTGAAGTACTGCCCCTGCAGCAGGGCCAATCCGACCGGGATCACCCGCATGTCCGAACTGTTCGTGACGGTGAGGCCCCACAGGAACTCGTTCCAGCTGGAGAGGAACGCCAGGAACCCGAACGCCGCCAGCGCGGGCCGGGCGAGCGGCAGGTAGATCTGCCAGAAGACCTGGAACGGATTCGCCCCCTCGATCGTCGCTGCCTCCTGGAAGTCCTTCGGGATGCCCAGGAAATACTGCCGCAGCATGAAGGCGCCGAAGGAGCTGAAGATCAGCGGCACGATCAGGCCCTGGTAGGTATCGAACCAGCCGAACTCCCGCATGATGATGAACCGGGGCACGATCAGCACCTGGTCCGGCACCATCAGGCCGGCCAGCAGGATGAAGAAGATCACGTCCCGCCCGCGGAACCGGAGGTTGGAGAACGCGAACGCCGCGACCGAGGCGATGGCGACCTGCCCCACCGTGCGCCCGACCGAGACGATGATCGAGTTGAGGTAGAACCGCTCGAAGTTGCTCTTCTCGAAGACCGTCCGGTAGTTGTCCCACACGATATGGCTGGGCAGGAACTTCGGGTTGGGGGAGAAGAGATCGCCGAACGGCTTCAGCGAGGTCGAGATCGACCAGGCGAAGGGCAGCATGAAGATGATGCCCAACGTGATGAGGGCGCCATGCAGGGCGATCCGCCCCGCATACCACCCGAGCGTCTTGCGGTTCTGGCCGTGGCCGTAGCTGGTGTTCATCATGCGTAATGGACCCACCTTCGCTGCAGGATGAACTGGATGAGCGTGAAGATCAGGATGATGACGAGCAGCACCCACGCCAGCGCCGTCGCATACCCCATCTGGCGGTCGGCGAATCCTGTGTCGTAGATGTAGTAGACGGCGGTCGGCAGGCGGTTGGTGGTATCGACGCGCGTCATCACGTAGACGAGGTCGAATACCTGCAGCGAGCCGATGATGCCGATCACCGAGAGGAAGAAGATCGTCGGGGTCAGCAGCGGGATCGTCACGTCACGGAAGCTCTGCCAGCCGTTGGCGCCATCGACGGCGGCGGCATCGTAGTAGTCGCGGGGGATCGCCTGCAGGCCGGAGAGGTAGATGATCAGGTCGTATCCGACCGAACTCCAGAGCAGGACGATGATGACGGCAATCGTCGCGGTGCCGGGATAGAGCAGCCAGTCCGGTTGCGGGAGGCCGAGCTGGCGCAGGAAGGCGTTGATGGGGCCGAAACCGGGATCGAACAGCCACTTCCAGATGCGGCCGGTGGCCACCGGCATGGTCAGCACCGGCAGGAAGAAGACGAGCCGGTAGAAGTTCCGGAAGCGGATCTTCGAGTTCAGGGCGATCGCCAGCAACAGGGCCAGCACCAGGCGCAGGATGATGAGGGGCACCGCGATCGCGAAGGTGTTGCGCAGCGCCGTGCGGAACGCCGCATCGTGCAGGATATCGCGGTAGTTCTGGATGCCGATCCATTCCGGCGTGCCGGGGAGCGTCCACTGGGTGAAACTGAGGACGAGCGACCATCCGAGCGCGATGAGGAAGAAGATCGCGAAGCCGATCACCAGCGGCGCGATCATGAGGTATCCCCAGCGCGCCGTCGTCGCGGCGTAGCTCCTGCCCCGCCTGGTCGCCGCGCGGTCGGTGGGAATCGTGACTGTGGTCATCTCGGCTTCCAGCCCATGTAGCGACAATGCGGCCAGCATTGCTCCGCGTCACGCGGTGCCGGCCGCATCAGAACCCTAAACCATCGCCCGTGCCGGGGAGATGGCCGGGACATCGCTTCGGATGCCCCGGCCATCCCGGACGTCGCCCGGTGCTAGCCCTTCTTCTCGTCGAGGATGGCGTTGCCGGCGTCCGTGGCCTTGGCCGCGATCTGGTCGGCCGGGACGTTGCCCGCCCAGCCATCGACCAGCACGTCCTGCACCGCCGTCAGCCAGTCACCGACCCCCTGCGGCCAGTTGAAGCTGAACCCGAAGTCCTGCGCCGAATCCACGAACACCTGCAGGTCCAGCTTGGGAATGGCATCGACCCACCCCTGCTGCGTTCCCGCCAGGGCCGGGATCGTCGCCCCGCTCTTGCCGAGGATCGTCTCCGCCTCCTCGCCGTGCAGCCACTTCACCCATTCCAGCGCCGCGCCGGGGTTGCTCGCGCCTGACCAGATCACGTTCGCGACACCGTGGGTGATCGTCGCCTTCTTCTTTCCGGTCGGCAGCGGCGCCACCCCCAGGTCGAGATCGAGCGCGCCATAGGTGGAGGCCCGGAACGAGCCGGCCGGGATGAAGGCGACCTGTCCCGCCGGGAAGAGCGTCTCCGCCACCGGGTTGGACTGCTGCACCGCGATCGACGGCGTCAGCTCGTCGGTGAAGAACCTGGTGACGTACTGGATGGCCTCATCCGCCGCCGGTTCGGTGAGCACGACCTTCGTCAGGTCCGCGTTCAGCAGGGTGCCGTCGTTCTGGTAGATGAAGTTGATCCAGTTCTCCTGGAAACTCGTCTGCATCCCGACGCCCCAGATCCCGGCGTCCTTGTTGGTGAGCTTCTCGGCGGCGGCGCGGAAGTCGTCCCACGTCCACTCGTCCGTCGGGTAGGCGACCCCGGCATCATCGAAGAGCTTCTTGTTGTAGTAGATGGCGATCGCATCGAAGTCGCGCGGCACGCCGTACTGAACGCCATCGAGGGCATAGGACTCGACCAGCGTCTGGGGCAGCTTGTCGACCGCGATGCCATCCCCGCCGATGATCTGGGTGATGGGAAGCAGGGCGCCCGCGGCGGCATAGGTCGGGAAATTGGAGACGTTCATCCACATCGTGTCGAACGTGGAGCCACCGGCGACCGCCGTCTGGAGCTGGGTCCAGTAGTCGGCCCAGGGCACGATCTGCTTCTCGATCGTGATCTTGGGGAACGCGGCGGTAAAGGCCTTGATCTGCTCGTCGATGGCGGATTCCTGGGCGGTATCCCAGAACCCGTAGGTGACCTTGGCCTCTTCCCCGTTGTACGGGGTGATCGCGGCGACCGCCGGTGACGCGGCGGGGCTGGCCTCCGGCGTGCCCTGGGCGCCCGCGCGCAGAGCCGTCGCACCGAAGGCAGCCATGGCGGCGCTCGCAGCGGCGCCCTTGACGACGGCGCGGCGGCTGGCCGCCCGCGTCGCAAGGGAGGAAATCGAAGCGGTGATCTTGTCGTTCACTGGTACCCCCGAATGATGCAGGCGAATCCAACCCGATACTTTCATTACGATAGCGGTTCTCCCCCCGACGTCAAGACTGCGTTCATCTTCCGCCGGCGCGACCATGATGCAACTCCCGGGCCGCAGGGGACCGGCCGGGAACGCAACGTCCGCACCGGACGTCTTCCTGGGGACCGGCCAGCGTCTCACGACGGCGACGCCGCTCGACCGAATACGGGATCGGATTCCGCTGAGGCCGCTCCCGCCGGTCCGGGTTTCCCTCGGAACCGGGTAGCATGGTCGCACGCTCCTCGTCCGATGGGTCCAGATCGCGTCGCCGCCGTGCCGTCACATCAGGCCTCGCGTTGCCGATGCCGGGTCTTGCGTCCGGGTCTCTGGAAAGTGGTCGCTTGTGGATTCCGGCAGGAAGCCGGACCCATTCGGGAGGTTCATCCATGTCACTGCTATCCCATCCGTTCCGCCTGCTGTCCCGCTCGCTCGCCGTGCTTCTGCTGACCGTGACCGCCAGTACGTCGCTGCTGGTCGCGTCCCCGGCCGCCGCGTCCTCCACGGACGACGACGCGGCGAGCGATGCCGATTGCGCGCCGGTCGCCATCGCCGAGGATGAGTGGGAGGACTACGGCCTGACCGGCCGCCGCGCCTACGAGAGTCCGCAGTTCGGCATCGAGGCCGACTGGGATCGGGCCTGGGCGGTCAATGAAGAGGCCGATGCCCCGATCACCTCGAACGAGGACTGCCTGTACGACGAGCTGCGCCTGATCTGGGAGGATGACGACCTCTATGGCCTGCTGATCCTCAACTTCGCGACGCCAGCCGACGTCTCGTCCATGGACGAGCTGGTCGATGGGTGGAGCGACGACGCGTTCCTCGCCTCCAACTGGGGAAAGGGCTACAGCGGCGAGGTGGCGATCGCGGATTCGGACGATACCGTCGCGGAGGCGGTCTTCTCCGTGGTGCGCGACGAGGACGACGCGCAGTACTACGTGGTCTACCGGACGATCGCGTTGAGCGACGATGTCTGGCTCTACGTCACCTACACCACCGACGAGGCATCGTTCGAGGACGCCTGGGCCGCGCTCGACGAGGGCGTGCGGGTCGATGGCGATCCGATTCCCGGCATCCTCACCTGGCGCGCGATCGATCGCGCGTTGTAGGCATCCGCGCGACGCATGACGGAGGGCCGGCCCCGATGCGGGGCCGACCCTCCTCGTGTCTCCGGGTCTGGCGCGGGATCAGCCTGCGGGCGACGCCACCGGGGTCGCCGGGAGCCCGTCGTCGCTCCAGACCGGCTGCGGCAGCGGATCGCCGGGCAGCGACCATGCCGGCCACAGCGCATCGGAGCAGCTCGAATCCGGGGCCAGGAACGGGATGTCGATGAACTGCTGCGCCACGTTCTTCGCGCAATCCGTCGGCACGATCACGCCATGCCCGGTGGACGGGAACTCCGCGAAGTAGGCGTTGGCGAGATGGACGAACGCTTCCTTGTTCCACGAGAGCGGGGTCTGGAAATCGTATTCCCCACCAAGCACCAGCGTCGGGATGTCGCTCGTCACCGGCTCGTTCTCGATGTCCGGCGCCCGGCCGGACGG
>JBQCJS010000191.1:0-3395 GCA_051952485.1 Thermomicrobiales bacterium
GCGCGTGGTCGTGGATGATGTGCTTCCGGGTGATGCTGCCTTCCTTGCCTTCCGGGGCCCACGGAAGTGGGCGCAGGCCGGCATAGACATACAGCACCTGATCGCGCGTCAGGCCGGCGGCGGGAATGGCGAGATTCGATTCCGTCAGCAGGTAGGCGATCTCCTCCTCGCTCGGAACGACGCGATCGAGGTCGCCGTCGTAGCGCACGTCGGTCGTCCCGATGAGGTAGAGCCCGTTCCAAGGGATGATGAAATACGGTCGTCCGTCCTGCCGCGCCTCGATGTAGAGCGCGTCGGATGGCGCGCCGGGGAAGGGATGGACGATGATGTGCGTCCCCTTCGTCCCCCCGACCAACCGGGACTCCGTCGCGATCCCGGACTCCGCCAGGACGGTATCGACCCAGCTCCCGGTGACATTCACCGTCACCCGGCCGGTCGCCGTGGCCGTCTCGCCGGTCAGCAGGTCGGTGATGACCGCGCCCCGGATCACCCCGGCCTCGATGATCAGGCGTTCGACCTGCGTGTACGTCGCGACGGTCGCCCCGTTCGCCATCGCATCGAGCACGTTCTCGACAATCAGGCGCTCGGTGTATTCCACCTGCGCGTCGTAGTAGCGGGCCGCCGCCTCCAGCCCATCGGGATTGAGACCCGGCTCGTGCTCCAGCGCCTGCCGGGCGCTGAACATCCGGTGCCGGGGCAGGCTCTTGTCGAAGGACAGCGCATCGTAGGCGATCATGCCCGCGCGAATCAGCAGCGGTCCGCGCTGGTGCCCCTCATAGATGGGGAGTGTCAGTGGCAGCGGATGCACCAGATGAGGCGCGTTGCGCAGGAGCCGCTCCCGCTCCCGCAGCGACTCGCGAACCAGGCCGATCTCGCCATGCTCCAGGTAGCGCAACCCACCGTGGATGAGCCGGCTCGACCAGCTCGACGTACCGGCGGAAAGGTCCCCCTTGTCCACCAGCAGCACGCGCAACCCGCGCAACGCGGCGTCGCGGGCGATCCCGGCACCGTTGATGCCCGCGCCGATCACGATCAGGTCGTAGGGCGTGCTCCCGATCGTCTCCGCCAGGGAGGACGCCGCCGGATCGTTGTGCCGTGTCGTCATGTCTCGCTCAACCCCGTCCCTATCCCGTCCGCCGCTCATTCCGCACCGTTCGTCGCCGGTATTGTAGGCGGTGGCCCTGCCTCACCGCCGGAGAACGCGCCGCACATGGGTCCACGGACGGGCGCAAACGGCGCGATCCGGGGCCGCCCATGCTCGTGCTGACATGCGCCGGATGCGCCTGTATAGTGCGCGTGTCGTCTCGTTCCACACGATCATCGGAGGCATCGCCCGCATGGCAACCACAGCACCTGCTCCCACCACGGCCCCGGTTTCGCCCGGCACGCGCACGCCGAAGATCACGCTGATCGGCGCGGGCAGCACTGTCTTCGCCAAGAACCTGATCGGGGACATCCTCAGCTTCCCGGAACTCTCCGGCAGCACGATCGCCCTCTTCGACATCGATCCGGAGCGGTTGCGCACCTCGGAGATCGTCGCCAACAAGCTCAAGGAATCGGCGGATGCGCCCGCCACGATCGAGGTCTACACCGACCGTCGCGCCGCGCTCGCGGATGCCGACTACGTCATCACGATGATCCAGGTCGCCGGATACAAGCCGGGCACCGTCACCGACTTCGAGATCCCGAAGAAGTACGGCCTGCGCCAGACCATCGCCGATACGTTGGGGATCGGCGGCATCTTCCGCGGCCTGCGCACCATCCCGGTGCTGGTGGACATCGCGAAGGAGATGGAGGAGGTCTGCCCGAACGCCCTCTACCTCAATTACGTCAACCCGATGGCGATGAACTGCTGGGCGATCACGCGCTCCAGCACCATCTCGACGGTCGGCCTCTGCCACAGCGTGCAGGGCACCGCCGGGGAACTCGCCAAGGACATCGGCATCCCCGTCCAGGAGATCAACTACGTCGCCGCTGGCATCAACCACTATGCCTTCTACCTGAAGTTCGAGCGCGATGGCGTCGATCTCTACCCGGAGCTGCGCAAGGTCCTCGCCGAGGGTCGCCAGCCGGAGCACAACCGCGTCCGCTACGAGATGCTGAAGCGTACCGGCTACTTCGTCACCGAGTCGAGCGAACACTTCAGCGAATACGGGCCGTGGTTCATCAAGCGCGACCGCCCGGACCTCATCGAGCAGTTCAACATCCCGCTCGACGAGTACATCCGCCGCTGCGAGGTCCAGCTGGAGAAGTGGGGCAAAATGCGCGACGAGTACGAGGGCGATGCCCCGATCGCGCACAAGCGATCGGAGGAATACGCCTCCCGCATCATCCTCGGGCACGAGACCGGCGAACCGCAGGTCATCTACGGCAACGTGCCGAATCACGGCCTGATCGACAACCTGCCGGAGGGTTGCTGCGTCGAAGTGCCGATCCTGGTGGACAGGAACGGTCTCCAGCCGACCGCCATCGGCGAACTCCCGATCCACCTGGCCGCCATGATGCAGACCAACATCAACGTCCAGGCGCTGACCGTGGAGGCCGCGCTGACGGGCAAGCGCGAGCACATCTACCATGCCGCCATGCTCGATCCACACACGGCGGCCGAGCTGGATCTCGACCAGATCTGGCACCTCGTGGACGACCTGATCGATGCCCACGGGGACTGGTTGCCCACCTACCACTGATCCCCACCATGCGCCCCGGCGTGCCGGGATGGCGCGTTCGTGGGCTGGATTTCGGCTCCTGATCTTCCTTCGTGACAGGGCGGCCCGGCGGAGATTTCCACCGAGCCGCCCTGTCATGTCCCTCGTGAACCACTTCCCGGTCGCCCATCCCGTGGCACGGACGCTGCGGCATGGCTTCACGGAACGAATGGAACGCACTGGACCTGGCCGCCGCATGGCACGCCGGTTCGCGTTCCCGGCGGCGGGTACCGGACGCGCAGGAGAACGCCGGTCGCCCTGGCGCATCAGCAAGGACATGACACGCATGGGTCCCCAACCGACAGCCGGGGACGTGATTGCCGCGCCCTCCGCGCCGGCGATCGCCTCTCCACGATCCCGCAAGGGATTCGGACGCTGGCTGAAACGCAACCGACTCGAGATCGCGCTGTGCGCGCCGTTCGCGCTCTACGTCACGTTCTTCATGTTCGTGCCGGTGATGCAATCCATCTACTACAGCTTTGTCGAACGCGGCACGAGCAGCTTCACGCTGGACAACTACCGGACGGTGATCGGCCAGAGCCAGTTCAGCGATGCCTTCTGGAACACGATCGGCATCACGGTGATGGGTGTCTCCATGGAGATGGTGATCGGCCTCGGCATCGCGCTGATGCTGGCCCGCGCCTTCCGGGGACGCGGCCTCTTCCGGTCCATCGTCCTCATCCCGATGGG
>JBQCJS010000192.1:0-9520 GCA_051952485.1 Thermomicrobiales bacterium
GCTCGTCCGACGAGATCTCGTAGAGGACGCCGCCCGGCTCGCGGAAGTACATCGCCTTGAAGTAGAAGCGGTCGATCAGCGGCGTGACGTGGAACCCCGCCTTCGTCAGGTACTCGTTCCAGGCGGCATGATGCTCGAAGGTATCGACCCGGAAGGCGATGTGGTGGACACCGCCAGCGCCGAGGTGGGCGCGTGGTTCGTCCGGCATCACCTTCACGATGAAGAGACCGCCGGGGCCACCCTTGCCGGTCTCCAGCACCACCGTGCGGCGCACCGGGTTCTCCGGATCGGGCGTCTCCGAGACGATGCGGAAGCCCAGGAACTCCGTCAGCACGCGCAGCGTCTGCTCCGGACGCGCCGTGGAGATCGTGATCGCGCCGAGGCCCCTGATCCCGTGCTCGGCGGGCACGGTCGATAGCTCCCACGGCGTGCCGCCGGGGATGGCCGCCGCGTCACCGCCGTCCTCGATCAGCGCGAGACGCTGGCCCTCCGGATCGGTGAACGGCAGGGCCTTGTGCCCGGCCCGGTCCACGATCTCGCCGTGCGGGATGCCGAGGCTGTCGAAGCGCTGCTGCCAGAAGGCGAGCGCATCCTCGCCGGAGACGCGGAGGGCGATCTCCTGGATCTCGCCGGAACCCGGGCGGTTCGGCGCGACGCGGCTGCCTTCCGGCGCCGAGCCCTGATAGTCGAAGAAGGTGACATCGGTGCCCGGCGTGCCGAGGCCGTCGGCATAGAAGAGGTGATACATGTCCGGCGCGTCCTGGTTCACGGACTTCTTCACGATGCGCATGCCCAGCGCCCGGGTGTAGAAGTCGCGGTTGAGGACGATATCGCCGGTGGCGGCGCTGACGTGATGGAGGCCGCCGAGTTCGAGTCCTTCGGGAACGTGAGAGGTGGCGGTCGGGGCGGTGGTCGTGGTCATCTGGTGAGTCCTTTCAGATGCAAGACGCAATGGTGGAAAGAAGGTGCGTTGCCGGACGGGATTGGCCTACGGTTCGGGCAGCGCGCGGTCGAGTTTGCGCAGGAGGGCGAGCAGGGTGTCCGTCTCCTCCGGCGTGAGGACCGAGAACTCATCGACGATGCGCCGCTCGTGATCGGCGAGGGAACGGGTGCGCAGCGCCCGGCCCTCATCGGTGAGGTAGACGAGGTTGGTCCGCCCACACTTGCGGCGTTCGACCAGCCCATCCTGCTCCATCGCGTCGAGCAGCTGGGTGATGTTGCCTTTCGTCACGAGCAGGGAGCGGGCGAGGTCCTGCTGGGGCCGGCCCTCCTGCGCTCCGGCGTGGTTGAGCACGTCGAAGCGGCTGACGGAGAGGTTCCAGTCCCGCAGCGTGCCGGCGGTCCGGCGGTCGATCTTCTGGAAGATGCGAGCCAGCCGCAGCCAGGCAACCACGGCGATGGGCGGCGCGTACTGGCGGCGGCCCTGGCCGTCGTCGGGGGGATCGGTATCCGGAATCAGGGAACGTTCGCTGGTCTTCATGCCATTAGTTTAGAACTAAACTATGAGAATGTCAAGCAGGGACCCGCTCCAGAACCGGGCATCCCGGAGACGCGAGCATCGGACCGCCCGCAGAGGCGGTCGGTTCCGGACGCAACGGACGGTCGGCGGTCAGTCCTCGCTGAGATCGAGGGCGATCAGGGTGGGCTGGCGTGTGGTGACGGCCACCTGGCCCGGACCCGACCAGGTGGCGAAGACCCCATCGCTGAGGGCATCGTCGCCAGCGACCTCGGCCCGCAGGCGGAGGATGCCCTCGGCGAACTCGCGGGTCTCCACCTTCTGCACACCGGCCAGCGCGGTCAGCGTGCGCTGGAAGGCGAGCGCCGTCGTCGCGCGGGAGATGCCATTCACCACGATGTCGATGGTCTGGCGCTCGGCCTCGGCTGGGGGCGGGGTCGAAGGCTCGTCATCGTCGGTGAGGTCGTCCGGTTCCGTCTTCAGCGGCGCGGGCTCGTGCCGGATCGGGCGGAACGCCGTCTTCAGGGCCGGGGTCGTCGCGGTCTCCGTCGCTAACGCGGCGTCGACGACGGCTGGACGCGCGGGTTCGGCGACGGGAGGGATCGCCGCCGGGGGGACCGTATCCGGGGCGGAGGTGACCGCCCCGGATTCATCCGCCGGTGATGCGTCCGGCTCCAACTGGCGGAGGGCATCGGCGGCGCGGGCCGCGAGGGCATCGGCGGAGGCGCGGAAGCCCGCGATCTCGGCCTGGAGGTCGGTGAGCAGGGCCTTCGTCCGGGCGCGCTCGACCTGGCGGTCCCGGTCGACCTCCGCCTCGCGGGCGAGTCGCGCCGCCTCGGCAGCCTGCGCCTCCTCCCGCAGCGCGATCGTCTCCAGCATCAGTTCGCCCGAACGCTTGACGTTCTCGCCGATGATGCGGTCGAACGACTCATAGAACGCGAGGCGTTCCTTCGCGCGCTGGAGCACTTGGCGCAGCACGACCGGATCGTCGCTGTCGATCTCCAGCTCGTGCGATCCCAGCCCCCCTTCCGGGGTCGGGATGCGGGCAGGACTGGCGGGCGATGCGGCGGCGGAATCGCGGTCGGTCATGGGATGGAAGGTCCTCCGGGAGCGTGGCGCGGCGAACAGGCGATACGCCCGAGTGTAGCGCACCGGATGAACGCGGCGATTCCGTCACTGGCCGCCTCGCCCGCAGGGGTGAGGCGACCGCCGCCAGAGCCCCTCTAGGCCAGGAAGGAGGCTGGCTCGTAGAGGGCGGAGCGGATGGCGGCCCAGGCGTTCCCGTACTGCTCCCACGGCGTCTCGCCGAGGATGGAGATCGTCATCGGGCCGATCCGCTCCACGCCCGCCGTGCGGTGCGCCCGCTCGCACTGCGGCATCGTGCAGAAGTCGATCTCGATGCTCGCCGGTCCGGCCGGCTTCGAGAACGGCACCGTGCCGACGCTCTCGATCGCCCGTTTCGCCGCCGCCGTGATCTCCGGCGCCGTCGCGGACGGCGGGCGGCAGATCGCGGAGTTGCGCCCGCTCGCCCACTTCACCGCCACCGTCTCTATCCCGCCCAGGAAGGCCGTCGCCTCCGCGCAGGTCGTCGCGTCGCCCGTCACCATCACGGTCGGGATGCCGAGCGAGGCGAGGACGAAGGCGTTGAGCCCCGTCTCGCCATGCGGCTTGCCGTTCACCCGCAACTCGTAGACGGCCACCCCCGCGATCGTGTGCGGGTGGATCGCCTTCGGGGTCTTCGCCATCGCGTGATAGCCGACGAAGATCGCGGCATCGAGGTCCGCCGAGTCCGCGCCCTCCAGCTGGCAATAGTCGCGGGCGTCGGCGGTGCCGGAGACCAGCAGCGCCTTCGGATGCAGGTGCTCGATCTGGAGATTGCGCATCGGGCCGTGTCCGTCCGCGACCACGATGTGATCGGCGCCCGCCTGCACCGCGCCCTCGATCGCGGCGTTGGCGTCGGCGATCATCAGCGCCCGGCCCCGTGCGTATTCCGGCTGGCCGGGCATCATCATGTCGGCGTGGACCACGCCGGAAATCCCCTCGATATCGACCGAAACGAAGACCTTCATCCCACCTATCCCTTCACCGCGACGCGCCCGGCGACCGACCGGACACGGACATCCGTCGCGCGATGATAGGGGGAGACCGCCATCCTGCAAACAGCCCGATCCCCATCCGGTCAGGTTCGGGAACGCCGCATGGCCCGCGTGACCTCCACCGCCGGATCGTCCAGCAGGCGCCGGTAGGTCTCGGTCTCCACGCCGTACAGGGCAATCCGCGCCTCATCGTCGTGATGGATGCCCCAGCCGTATTTCTTGCCGAGGTCGGAGGCGCGCAGGCAGGCGCGGCCCCTGGAGAAGTATTCGGCGCGGGCGGCCTCCCGCTCCTCCGCCGGAATCCCCTGCCGGTCCGCCCAGACGCCGAAGATCACGTCGTCCGCGGTGTGGACGTAGGGCGCGTCCGCGATCATCGCCCACGTCCGGTAGGCGATAGACGGGTTCTCCTCCTTGTACGGCGGCACCGTCCCGCGTGCCGCGCCGTCGTCTGCCGCTGCGATCAGCGTCCGCGTGTAGTTCGTCGAATACTTGCCCACCTTGCCCATGTCCGCTCCTTCCCGTATGCCCGTGCCCGATGGCCTCACGCCGTCAGCATCGCACATCGCCCGGACAGATTCGGTCCCCCAGGCAGCGATGGCCCCACTTCCAAATGCGTAACCGATATGTTACATTTCAGGCATGGACGCATTCACCGCGGTGGCCGATCCGGTCCGGCGCGACATTCTCGATCTGCTTCGCTCCGGCGACCTGGAGGCCGGGTCCATCGCGGCCCGCTACCCCATCAGCCGCCCAGCCATAAGCCGCCATCTCCGCGTCCTGCGCGAGGCCGGGCTGGTGACGGTCCGGCTCGACGGGCGCAACCGCATCTACCGTCTCCAGCCGCAGGGACTGGCTGCCGTCGATGCGTGGCTGGCCCCCTTCCGGGACGAGCGGGATGTCGCCCCACTGGTCGCCAGCGAGGGCATCTGGTCCAGCAGGCTGGACGCCCTCCAGACCGAGGCCTTCCGCGCCCGCCGCGACCGCGGGCGCACCGGTTCCATCGACAAAACGCGAGACGAGGAGCAGAGCGCATGAGCCTTCACCCGACGGGACGAGTCGTCCGGACGGAATCCGGGTACACCCTCGTGATCGAACGGCGGTATCGCGCATCCATCGAGGATGTCTGGGCCAGCATCGTCGAATCGGAGCGACTCGACCGGTGGATCGGTCGCTTTGAGGGCATCCCGGGCCTTGGAAGGACCGTGACCTTCTGGGCGACAGCGGAAGGCGACGCCCCACCCGAGCAGGTGATGATTCACGAGTGTGTGCCCCCCACCCGTCTGCTGGTGGAATCAGGACAGGGTGAGGGGTCGTGGCTGCTCGGCGCCACACTTTCCGAACAGGATGGCATCACCACCCTCGTCTTCACCCAGGCACTGGCTGATCCCCTCCTGTCGGAGGACACCGGACCCGGCTGGGAGTACTATCTCGACCGGCTGGGCGCTGTCCTCGATGACTCGCCATTCGCCGAGTGGGACGCCTACTATCCCGCGCAGCAGGAACACTTTCGCCAGTCGGCGCGGGAGGCAGCGAGCGATCGCCCTTGAGCGGCAGAGCGTGAACGGAGCACCGTTTGCCCGGGCGACACGGTCTGTGGGGGTCAGTGCGGGACGTGAATCTGCAGCAGGGCGCCGTCGGTGGCATTCGCGAGCCGCCGCTGGATGGAACCGGCCATGCGCGAGCCGTGAAGCTTGGCGAGGTTCGCCTTCTCCCCCGCGAAGAGATCATCGACGGTCTCGTGCCAGAGGTCTTCCCACGCCTGGAAATGGCGGCGGGTCAGCGGCTCGACCTCGTGAATGCGCGCGTGGACGGTGAACGCATCCCGTCCGTAGGCGCCGCGCTGGAAGAGCACCTTCTCCCAGAAGTCGCACATGATCGGCAGGTGCCGCTCCAGGTCCATGTGCGTGATGTCGGTGAAGATATAGCCGATGACCGGGTTCCCGAAGGCACGGCCATAGAACGCCCGCATCAGCGCCGCCAGGTCGTCCCGCGTCTCGATGTCCCGCCGCTCTCCGTCCGCAACCATCATGATCCGAATTGCTCCTGTCTGCCCAATCCTCGCCAGCATACCGCCACGCTGCCCCTGCGTCGCGCGACACCTGCACAGGTCGGCGTGGACGTACCTTTCGTAAGGTGATAGCGTAAGGGTCCGATCGACGCCGTCCCGGCTTTCCGCCGGGGCGTGCCTTTCCTCGTTACGCCAGGACCTCCCCGATGCCCGCATCCGACGCCAATCGCTTCCCGCTCTCGATCCTCGATCTCTCGCCCCTGGCGGAGGGCGCCACCGCCGCCGATGCCCTGCACAACAGCCTGGCACTCGCCCAGGCCGCCGAACAGCTCGGCTACACCCGCTACTGGGTCGCCGAGCATCACAACATGATCGGCGTCGCCTCCTCGGCCACCTCCGTCCTCATCGGCTACCTCGCCGCCGGCACCTCCACCCTGCGCCTCGGGTCCGGCGGCGTGATGCTGCCGAATCACTCGCCGCTGGTGATCGCCGAGCAGTTCGGCACCCTCGCCACGCTCTATCCGGGCCGGATCGACCTCGGCGTGGGCCGCGCTCCCGGCACCGATGGCTACGCCTCCCGCGCCATGCGCCGCGATCCCCGCGCGGGCGACGAGTTCCCGCAGGATGTCCAGGAGCTGCAGGTCCTGCTCGGGCCGCGCCTGGAGAACCAGGTCGTGATCGCCAACCCCGGCATCGACACGAACGTCCCCATCTACATCCTCGGCTCGTCCATGTTCGGCGCCCAGCTGGCCGCGCTGCTCGGGCTCCCCTACGCCTTCGCCTCCCACTTCGCGCCGGATGCGCTGGTGGATGCCATCACCTGGTATCGCGAGCACTTCGAGCCCTCGGCCCAGCTCGACCGGCCCTACGTGATCGCAGGCGTGAACGCGCTGGTCGCCGAGACCGACGAGCGGGCGCGATACCTCTTTACGTCAACCCTTCGCCGCTTCGCCGACCTCCGGAAGCCGGGCGGCGGCATCCTGAAACCGCCCGTCGACCCGGATCGCATCGGCGAGTTCATCACGCCGATGGAGCAGATGCAGGCCAGCTCCATGCTCCGCTACGCCGCCGTCGGCGCCCCGCAGACCGTGAAGGCATCCCTCACCGCCTTCCGCGAGACGGCCCAGGCGGACGAGCTGATCGTGGTCACGAACACCTTCGATCCCGCCGACCGCATCCGGTCGTACGAGTTGCTCGCCGGGACGATGGGCCTTCCCGGCGCCGCGCCCAGCCAACCTCTGGCCGCCGCATCCGCCCGACCGTAGCGCCCCCAGGCACCCCGACTCCCCCCATGCCAGTGTAGCGACCGGGTTCCCCCGCCACCCCACGCGTTGGGGTGGGATTGGCGCGGGGAGTGCGGATCGATCTGGTACAGTGACGCCACGCTGCGACTCGTCCCCGGGAACAGGGTCGCCCGCCCGGAAATCGCCTCCGCCTGCGCCGGGTGAGGATTGCAACACACGGATGGAGTAGACCGCCTTGGCTCATATCCCGAACGTCGCGCCGACCGCCACCGCCACCGCCACCGCACCTGACACGACGCAATCCGCCTTCTCCACCACCGAGGTCCTCCCCGATGCCCTCGGCCGCTTCGGGCGCTTCGGCGGGGTCTTCGCCCCCGAGACCCTGATGCCGGCCATCGGCGAGCTGACCGCCGCCTATGAGGAGGCGAAGAACGATCCGGCGTTCAGGGCCCGGATCGAGGAACTCGCCACCTATTACGTCGGGCGCCCGACGCCCCTCTACGAGGCGAAGCGCTTCGCGGAGGAGGCCGGCGGCGGCAAGGGACCGCGCATCTTCCTCAAGCGGGAGGACCTCGCCCACACCGGCGCCCACAAGATCAACAACGCCCTCGGCCAGGCCCTGCTCGCCAAGCGCATGGGCAAGCCCCGCGTGATCGCGGAGACCGGCGCCGGCCAGCATGGCGTCGCCACGGCCACGGCCTGCGCCCTGCTCGGCCTCAAGTGCGTCGTCTACATGGGCGAGGTCGATATCGCGCGGCAGTCGCTCAACGTCTTCCGGATGAAGCTCCTCGGCGCGGAGGTCGTCTCCGTCACCTCCGGGTCGAAGACGCTCAAGGACGCCATCAACGAGGCGATCCGCGACTGGGTGACGAACGTCGATGACACCTTCTACGTCTTCGGCACGGTCGCCGGGATGCACCCGTACCCGATGATCGCCCGCGACTTCCAGTCCGTGATCGGCAAGGAGGCGCGCCAGCAGATCGTGGAGCAGACGGGCAAGCTCCCGGACACGATCATGGCCTGCGTCGGCGGCGGCTCGAACGCGATGGGCCTCTTCTATCCCTTCCGCAATGATCTCGATGTGGAGATCGTCGGCGTCGAGGCGGGCGGTCACGGCCTCGACGGGCACGAGCACGCGGCGACTCTCGTCAAGGGCGAGGAGGGCGTGCTCCACGGGGCGTGGTCCTACCTCCTGCAGGACGAGGACGGCCAGGTGCTGGAGACCCATTCCATCTCCGCCGGTCTCGACTACCCCGGCGTCGGCCCGGAACTCGCCCACATGAAGTACACCGGTCGCGCCCGCTTTGTCGCCGTCACCGACGACGAGGCGCTGGAGGGCTTCAAGCTCCTGTGCCGCACGGAAGGCATCATCCCGGCGCTGGAATCGAGCCACGCCATCCGCTACGCCGCCGAGTACGCGAAGGAACTTGGGCCGGACAAGACGATCATCGTCAACCTCTCCGGGCGCGGGGACAAGGACATGCACACGGTCGCCGATGCGCTTGGAGTCACGCTGTAGGGAGAGGGGAGAGGGGAGAGAAGCGAGGAGCAAGGCAGATACCTCACTTCTCACTTCTCACGTCTCTCGTCAGGGAGTCACGCGGTCATGCCCGAAACCACATCGACCATCGCGCCGGCGGACAGCGCAGCCACCGCCGCTACCGAGCCGAATCGCCTGCCCGGGATGTTCGCCCGCGTCGCCGCCGAGGGCCGCACCGCGATCATGCCGTTCGCCACCGCCGGCTACCCGACGATGGCGATCAGCGAGCAGATCATCCTCGCCCTCGTCGAGGCCGGCGCGGACGGGATCGAGATCGGCATCCCCTTCTCCGATCCCATCGCCGATGGCACCGCCGTCCAGCGCACCAGCCAGGTCTCGCTGGACCAGGGCACGCGGCTGACGGACGTGCTCGACCTGGTTCGCCGCCTCCGCGCGCAGGGCGTGACGGTACCGCTGCTGCTGATGGGCTATCTCAACCCGCCGCGCAAGTACGGCATCGAACGCTACGTCGCCGACGCCACCGCCGCCGGGGCGGACGGCTTCATCGTGCCGGATCTCCCCGTCGAGGAGAGCGATGCCTTCCACGCCGCCTGCGTGGCGCACGGGCGCAGCCTGATCTACATGGTCGCGCCGACCAGCACCGAATCGCGGCTGGAGGCGACGGCGCAGCGGGCGAGCGGCTTCATCTACTGCGTCGCCGTGACCGGCGTCACCGGCGCCCGGGAATCGCTCTCCGCGACGCTCGGGGCCTACCTCGACCGCATCCGGGCGCACACCGATGTGCCGCTGGTGGTGGGATTCGGCATCTCGAAGCCGGAGCACGTACGGGAGGTGGGGCAGCACGCGAACGGCGCGATCGTCGCCTCCGCGCTCATCAATTACATGGATTCCGTCCCCGACGCCGAGAAGCCAGCCGCCGCGACCCGCTACTTCCGCTACATGCAGGGCAACGGCGACCTGTAGGACGGTCGCGGTCAGGAACGCGAACACTGCCTGCTCGTAGACCCGGCCTCGCAGTGGTTGTGGTCTCTGCGGCCGGTGACCGCCCGCGATTGGCATGCGTGGCGTCACCCATTCGACACACGGTGCATGGAATGCCAGGCGACCACAAGGGTCGCATCCACGGATTGACCAACACCTGCTCGTCCAGCATCGCCACAAGGGACCCGATCACCATGCCACAGGACACCGCTTCCATCGCGCCGGAAACCGCCG
>JBQCJS010000193.1:0-3276 GCA_051952485.1 Thermomicrobiales bacterium
GCCGCTCCGACGACCGCACCATCGGCGACTGCGGGCTGGAGGACATCGATTTCGTCCACCAGTCCGCCGAGAGTTACAGCTGGTTCTTCGATCCTGCCGCGCGCGGCCAGGGCCTGGGGTTCGAGGCAAAGCACCTCCTGCTCTCCTACGCCTTCGACACGCTGGGCCTGCACTCGGTGCAGTCCTACGTGCTTGAGGAGAACCTGCGCTCCGCCGCCGCGCTGCGCAAGCAGGGCTATTCGGAGGCCGGCCGCCTCTTCTGGAAGCAGCTGGGATCGGGGGGCTTCCAGAACCAGATCGTCTTCGACATCCTCGCCGACGAGTGGCGCGCCCTGCCCCGCGCCACCGATCCATCGCCATCTCACGAGGGAGCATGACCCCCATGACGACCCCATCGACCGAATCGACACCCACGGCCACCGAGCGCGTGCCCGGAACCGGCCACACCGAGCAGACCTTCCTCATCGGCGAGCACGTCTACCTCCGCCCGATCGAGACCGAGGATGCCAGGGCCGCGACCGCCTGGCGCGACACCATCTTCCCGGTGAGCACCGCGCGCACCGAGGACTACATCAAGGAGACCATCGACAAGCAGGACCCGTTCAAGGAGATCACCCTCGCGATCGTCCGCAAGGCCGACGATGTGGTGGTCGGGTCGATCCATGCGAACTTCTCGTGGATCGCCGCCGATTTCTCCGGTCACGTCGATCCGTTGTATGGCGAGCAGGGCCAGGCCTGGAAGGCCGAGGGGCTCGTCCTCGTCGCGCAGTGGGTGGTGAACGAGCAGCATGCCATCGGCGGTCTCTGCCAGCTCCCCGCGTCGGAGACGGTCGTCATCGCGGGGCTGACGCAGGCCGGATTCCGCGAGGTCGCCCGCTTCCGCGAATGGTTCATCCGCGACGGGCAGCGCGTGGACAAGGTCGCGATGGAATACCTGAACGCCAGCTGGGTGGCGACCCTCGGGGACCCGGCGGCGGACGAGCTGCCGCGCACCGGCACCGGCGAGGGCCGGCCGGTTCCCGCCAGGGTGACGCTGGACACCGATCCGCCGGAAAACGCGATCCTCGTCGGCAAGCGTGTTTACCTGCGCCCGCCGACGCGCGAGGATGTCGAGGAGGTCGTGAAGTACTCCCGCCGGGAGACGGAGACCTTCTTCGATATCGGGCGGCACATGCCGGACATCGAGGGTTTCGCGGACTGGAACGAGACCAGCCAGAAGGAGGAGTTCCCGCGCTGGGTGCGGTTCTCGGCCTGCCTGCGCGAGACCGGCGAGGTGATTGGCGAGGTCGGGCTCTTCGATGTCGACCTCATCAACCGCACGGCGGAATCGGCCAGCTTCTTCCACCGTCCGGAGTATCGCGGCGGCGGCTACGGCTCCGAGGCGAAGCAGCTGATGATGGAATATGCCTTCGACCGCCTGGGACTGCACGTCATCCAGTCGTGGGTCTACTTCCCGAATACGCGCTCGGCGGCGGCGCTGCGCAAGCAGGGCTACACGGAGGCCGGGCGCATCCACTGGCGGTTCATCAACGAGGGGACGTGGGAGAACTTCGTCGTCTTCGACTTCCTGGCCAGCGAATGGCGCGCGATGCCCCGCAAGGACTGGGATCAGGCGGCGGGATAGCGGCAGGGTGGCGGCGTTCGCGCGAGCGGGGCATCATGGGGGCGACCGCGCCCGGGGTGCGACGGTCGCGGACGCACTGGAAGGGATACGCACATGATCGCAAGGATCACGGCCCGAATCCGGGACCTCTTCTCGCGGGGAACGCGCGACGCGGCCCCATCGTCACCGCTGCCCACGTCGGCCGATGGCAAGCCGCAGGGACAATCCCTCTCGGCGAGCACAGCCGAGGCGCCGGTTGCCAGTCCCGAGGTCGCCCCGCCCGCCACCGGCACGGGAGACAAGGCCGCCGGGGGCGGGAAGCGCACCTTCGAATAGGAGCGCGTGCTCCTCCTGGCGGTGCGTGTGCTGGTAGTGGTGGTGGTCGTGGTGCTTGTACCGGGGCGAGGGGACGGTCATAATCCGACTGATTGAATCGGATTATGACCGCCCACTCGCCGAAAGGACCGTCATGCACAGCACCTCCCGCCGCGCCCTCCTGCGCAGTTCCGGCATCCTCCTCGCCGGAACCGCCCTCGCCACCACGACGGGTTCCATCGTCGCCCAGGGCGACGCCACCGCCACGCCCGCTGCGTCGCCAGCGGCGTCGCCCGCGTCCAGCGACGGGACCTGGACCTTCACCGACGACCGCGGGGTGACCGTCACCCTTCCGCAGCGGCCGGAGCGCATCTTCGCCGATCTCAGTGCCGCCGCACCCCTGTGGGACTTCGGCATCCGCCCGCTTGCCGTCACCGGCTGGACCGTCACGACCGATGTCGCCTGGGGCAATGTCGATCGCAGCACGCCGAACATCCTCGACAACGCGGAATCGGGCATGCCGAACCTCGAGAAGCTGATCGCCCTCAAGCCGGACATCTACGTCAATATCACCTGGTCGAAGGGCGATCCGAACGATGTCTGGGGTTTCCCCGATGCCGAATCGATCGCCCGCGTCGAGGAGATCGTCCCGCTCGTCTGCATCGCCGCGACCGGCCTGGCGGACGAGAACATGGAGCGATTCGCCGAACTCTCGGCCCTGCTCGGCGCGGACCTGAACGCCCCGGAGATCGTGACCGCGAAGGAGGCCTACGATGCCGCCGTGGAGACGTTCTCCACCACGGCGAGCGAGAAGGCCGACCTCACCTCCCTCTTCGCCTATGTCAGCCCCGATCCCGCCTGGTATGCCGCCAGCCCGCGCGACTGGGCCGATCTCGCCTGGTACCAGAAGCTCGGCATGACGATCGTCGAACCGGAGGCCGAACCGGGCGCCTACTGGCAGGAGCTGAGCAAGGAACAGGCGTTGCTCTACCCGTCGGACATCTTCTTCAATTCCACCCGCGACGGCGTGCTCTCCCCCGACGACCTGAAGGCGGACACAACCTTCGCCAACCATCCCGCGATTGCCGCCGGGCAGATCGGCGCCTGGAACCAGGATTTCATCATGAGCTACCAGGGCCTCACGGCCGCGCTGGAATCCATGATCGAGGTCCTCTCCCCGGCGCAGAAGGTCTCCTGATCCTCCCCATCCCGCGCGCCGGCTCGCCGGGAAACCGATGGCCGTGTCCCTCCGCGTGCAGGGACACGGCCATCCCCGTCCGGTGGAGATGCCGTCGCACCAAATCCCGATGGAATCAGTAGGAATAATGTCGCTATTTTGCTACACTCGGCGGAGCGAG
>JBQCJS010000194.1:0-9527 GCA_051952485.1 Thermomicrobiales bacterium
GCCGCGATCCGGAATCCGCGAAGTCGGCCCGAAGCAGGGCCACCTTCGCACCCATACGCGCCCGTAGCTCAGCGGATAGAGCGCTTGCCTCCGGAGCAAGAGGCCAGAGGTTCGAGTCCTCTCGGGCGTACCAGTCATCGCGATGCAACGGGACCCTCTGTGGGTTCCGTTTTGCATTCCCCACTCCACAGCGGCGGGGGAGCAACGGAAGGGCCCACCCCCGCTGGACGAAACGTCCAGCGGGGGTGGGCCCGACGTGCCCGGCAACGAGAATGGTCGTCCGCCTACGACGACTACTCGGCGACGAGCGTCCCCACCATGCCCGCATCGGCATGGCCCTCGACCGAGCAGTAGAACTGGTACGTGCCCGGCGCGAGGTTCATCGTGAACTCGGTGCTCTCGCCCCCTACGACCATGCCGGAATCGACCTGTCCGTCGATCACGAAGTCGTGCTGGAGCGCCCCGGCGTTCGTCAGGGTGACCTTCACGTCATTGTTGGCCGGAATCGCGATCGCGTTCGGCTTGAAGTAGAGGTCGCCCATCTCCACGGCCAGCGTGAACGTGCCGTCCCCGGCATCGACCGGGGTGGCCGCGCCCGCCGGGACCTCGCCCGCCGCGGGCGACGCGATCGGCGTCCCCGCCTCTTCGGTGGACTGGAGCCGCGTCGGCTGCGCGTCCGGCACGAACCCGCCGCCGTCGCCCAGCTTCAGGCAGACCAGCTCGTAGGTGGCCTCCGCCTGCGGATCGCGCTGGTCCGGCGATGCCACGTACTGGGTGCCCGCCGCGACGTAGAGCTCGTCACCGGCGATCACCACCGGCGCGTTCACGCCCGCCTTCAGCTGGTAGTACCAGACGGCCTTGCCATCCGCCCGCGTGAACGCACGCACGAGCCCATCGAGACCCGCGGTGATCACCAGGTCGTTCGCCACGATGATCGACCCGGTCGGGAACGTCGGCAGGTCCGTCTTCCACAGGATCCGGCCGTTGTGAATGTCGAGCGCCCCGACCTCACCTTCGAACGGGTCCTTCGCCTTGCGGTCGAACTCGGTCGACTTGTGCCAGGTCGGCCGGTTCGTGATGACGTAGTAGAGGACGCCGTCCTTGTACGCAGGCGGCGTGAGCACGCCGCCGTTGGACCCGGGATAGACCCGCACGAAGCGGTCGTCCGGCAGCTGCTGCAGCTGGTCGTTCTCGTGGATGCCGACCTGCGTCCGCCAGAGGATGGCGCCCGTGTCGGCGTTGATCCCCGCCACGTCCCCGACCTTGCCGGAGGTGATGGCGACCTTCGTCGGCTGGCCGTTGATGTCGACATCGTTCACGATCGTCGGCGCGATCTGGTAGTCGAGGTCGAAGAGATCGTGGGGCTTCGGCGTGAAGGACCAGCGGACCGAGCCGGTGGTCTGGTCGAGCGACACCGCCGTGCTGGCGTACAGGTTCGGGCCCGGGCGGCTGGAGCCGGTCGGGAACTCCGGATCACCCGGCCACGGCGCGGCGTTGCCGTTCCCGAAGTAGATGTTGCCGTCGTCATCGAAGTTGGGCGGGTACCAGAGGCCGGCGCCGGAGTTGTGGCGCGCGTTGCCCCAGAGGTTCTCTTCCGAAAGGTCGAAGTACCACTGCGTCTCGCCGGTCAGCGCATCCAGGGCGTGCAGGATGCCGCGGGCCCCGAGGTTGCCGTTCGTCGAGAGCGGCACGATCGAGATGTAGACCGAACCGCCGTAGGCGACCGGCGCCATCCGGATGCCTTCCTGCGGGAAGTTCGAGAGCTGGACGCGCCAGACGTCCTCACCGGTCTCGGCGTTGACGGCCGCGACATTCGCGGACTCGCCCAACCCGAAGTAGATGTTGCCGTAGCCGTAGCAGACGCCATTCGGGCCGTTGGTCCCGATGTTGTACGTCTTGCGCCACTTGACCTCGCCCGTGGCGCGGTCGTACGCGGTGACATTGTTCGTCATGTCCTGGACATAGACGAGGTTTCCCACCACGATCGGCGGCGCGGTGACGGCCGCGGGCTCGCCCGCCTCGTTGGTGCTGTCGACCCGCCAGGCCGGCCCCAGGTCGAGCACGTTGCTGGCCGCGATGGTCGTTACCGGCGCGACGCGATGCCCCTTCGGATCGCCGCTGATCGATGGCCAGTCGCCATGTTCGAGCGACGATTCGGCGGTCGGTCCGGCCGGGAGCTGCTCCGCGGCGGGCGTCGATTCCTGCGCGAAGACCGCACGATTGTGAACGCCCAGCGCCACCGCACCGGCGGTAGCGGTCGAAGCAGCAGACGTCGCGACAAAACCGCGACGCGTGAAGCGTCGTGTGGACATGAGGGACCCTTTCATTGAGCCGTAGCGGTGGGTTTTCGATGCAGCGTAGGAATGCCGCATCACGGATAGTGTATCCGCTGCAATCTTCTCAGCATTGACCATCGTGTCAACCCCGGGTCAGGCAGCCGCCATCGCGGTAGAGCGCGCCTGTCCGTCGCCGGGGCGAGCCTGTATCCTGTTTCCCGTCTGGATTGGCATGAGGAGAAGGATGATCGACACCATGACGAATGACGGAGCCGCTCCTGGCGTGCTGGCGCAGCTGCGGGAGGACGAGCGGTGCGCGGCCTGGCTGGCATCGCTGGAGGCGCTGGACGTACGCGACCTGGAGATCCCGCCGCTCCCAGCCGGTGCGGCCTTCGACGAGGCGCTGGCGTGGCTGGCCGTGCCGGATGACGACCGCGCGACGATGCACGCGCTCCACCCGGTCGTCGCGGCGTCGGAGGAGCTGGAATGGCTCAGGAGCCGGGCCGTCGCCTCGATGCTCACCGTCATGGATGTCGTGGCGTTGCCACATGGCTTCCCGACGTGGCCCGAATCGACGGGCGAGCTCGGCCGCTTCTTCTACGTCTTCGTCTTCGCGTCGATGATGCCCGCGACCCGGGCGCTCTACGAACGTCGCGGTATCCCGGACGAGATCCAGCGGGCGACGATGGCCGATATCGGCCGGAACATGCAGGTGCATCGCAAGCGGCACGGCACCCATGGCCTGGCTGCCCCCGACTGGCTGATGCTCCATCCGCGCGGGATGATCTTCCAGCTCGGGCGCCTCCAGTTCGAGCGGGCGAAGCTCGGGAACCGCACCGGCACGACCATCCACGACAGCGGTTTTCCCTGGAAGACCGGCGATCCTACCCTCTCCATCCACATCCCCGACTACATGGGCCCGATGTCCCCTGAGGCCTGCGATGCGTCGTTCGCGGAGGCGGCGGCCTTCTTCCCCCGCTACTTCCCGGAGGAGGACGTCCACACGGCGGTCTGCAACTCCTGGCTGCTCGATACCCAGCTCCGGGACTATCTCTCGCCGCAGTCCAACACCATCGCCTTCCAGCGGCGCTTCCGGCACATTCGGCCAGGGGAATGGGCGAACGACGGTCCCATCCGCTTCGTGTTCGGTCCGGTGGACTGGCCGCTGGAGGATTATCCCCAGGAGACATCCGTGCAACGCGCGGTGATCAACCACCTGAAGAACGGCGGCTCCTGGCATGGCGGGATGGGCTGGATGGAGTTCCCGCCCCCTGCCACCCGCGGGTCGTAGCCGGTCCCCAGGGACTCGCTCTTCGGCGTTCGCAGGCGTTTGCCACCGTCGAAGACGGGCGTCATGCACTTGTGTATATGATACCCTGTCTCGATTGTTCGCGTTTCGAGACAGGACATGCACCGTGGAGACGACGCATTCGCTCAGCCAGACCGGTCGCAATCCCGGCGTCGAGGCCATGTCGGGATTGCAGCCTCGCATGCTCTTCGCGGAGCGTGACCAGCGGCTTGCCTTCGAACGCCTGATCCAGCAGCAATTCTGGCTCTGGGGCTGCGACGTTCGGCGACCCGAGGGCAACCTCCTCGCCCTCCAGGGATTCACGAAAGTGCGGCCGCCGGCGGATGCGCGCTGCGCCACCAGCCGCTACACCGCCAGTATCCCGGCCGGGATCGAACTCGCGCTCTGGGGATTCGGCCTGCTGGCGGGACGGGGCGATGGCGCTGTCTATCTCCCCCGCCTCTCGCCACGGCCCCGATGCGGAGCCTGCGGCGCCCCGCTCGACGGGCGCTGGGACCCCGACGACTTCCCGGAGTTCCGCCGCCCGGCCTCGTCCTGCGACCACCGGCTCGTCCGGACGACGCTTGCCGATGTCCTGCGCTGGCTGGCGTCCTACGAGCAGCGCGTCCTCGACCTCGCCGGACCGGCCTATCGCGCAGCGACGATCGCTGCGTGGAAACGCCCGATCGGGACCGCACAGGATCTTCCGGACCGCTGGTTGGCGCTCGCGGATGCGCTCGCCACCGAGGGCGCGACCACCGGCACGGCATGACCCGGATACGCGACGAGGTCCAGGGCGGTATCGCCCTGGACCTCGTTCGCTCGGCGAACCGGCTGCCCGCGATCGTCTACTTGACGGTCAGCGTGCCGACCATGCCCGCTTCCTTGTGGCCGGGAACGGTGCAGTAGTACTCGTAGTCCCCTGCCGCCGCGTTGATCGTGACGGTATCGGACTCGCCGCCGTTGAGCAGCTTCGTGGCGACCTTCAGGGCATCGATGGTGAAGTCGTGCTGGAGCACGCCCTTGTTGACCACCGTCACCTTGACGTCGGTGTTGGCCGGAATCGTCAGCGTCTTCGGGTCGAAGGCGATGTCGATGGCATGCACTTCGAAGCTGTTCTCGCCGCCGCTCGCGGCCGCTGGCGAAGCCTCGGTGGCCGGGGAGGCCTCCGGGGTCGCGATCGTTCCGGTACCGCCCACCTTCAGCGCGACAAGGGTCGCGGTCGGCTTGGCATCCGCGGACGGCGGGATCGTGAACGGGCCGCCGGCCGGAATGTAGAGGTAGTCGCCCGAAACCGCCAGCGGGGCGTTGACGCCCGCCGGTGCCTGCCAGGTCCAGACTTCCTTGCCGTCGCTGACGGTGAAGGCGCGGATCACACCGTCGAGGCCGCCGGTGAAGACAAGGTCGTTCACCACCGTCGCGGCGGCGTAGGTCGGCGTCTGGATCTCCGTGTCCCAGAGGACCTTGCCGGTCGCGGCATCCAGCGCCACGAGTTCGCCGGTGCCGGAGAAGATGTCCAGCTCGGAGGCGACGAGCTCGCCACCGGTGTAGACCGTGCGGAGGTTGACGATCGGGGCGAAGACGACGCCATCGGCATAGGCCAGCGAGGTCTCGACGCCACCGAGGGTGCCCGGGAAGACCTCCACCTGCTGGCCCTCCGGAATCTCCTGGAGATCGTCGTTCTGGTGCTTGCCGACCGGGGTCCGCCACAGCTCCTCACCGGTCTCCGCGTTCGCGGCGAGCACGATACCGTGCTTGCCGGAGGTGAAGACGACCTTGGTGTCGGCGCCACCGATGGTCACGTTGGCGAGCACCGGCGTGAGCTGGTTGTCGAGGTCGAAGAGATCGTGCGGCTTGACGTTGATGTACCAGTCGAGCGCCGCCGTGTCCGGATCGATCTTCAGCAGCGAGCAGGCGTAGTTGTTGTCGCCGAGGCGGCTGGTCGCGTTCGGGAACTCCGGCGTGCCCGGATACGGCGCCGCATTGCCGATGCCCACGAAGAGCTGGCCATCGTCGTCGACCGACGGGACATGCCAGAGGCCGCCGCCGGAGTTGATGCGGGCGTTGTTCCAGAGGTTGTCGACCGTGGTGTCGAAGTACCAGAGGATCTTGCCCGTGGCGGCGTCGAGGGCGAAGATGAAGCCGCGCTGACCGCCGTTGTAGAAGGCCTCCGGGGTGCCCGGGATGGTGCTGATGTAGACCGTGCTGTCGTACACCAGCGGGGCCATCGTGATGCCCTCGTGGCGGTAGCCCTTGATGCTCGTCCGCCAGACTTCCTCACCGGTGTCCTGCTTCGCCGCGACCACGACGCCATCGCCGCCGAGGGTGAAGAAGGCGTACCCGTAGCCCAGGCCGACGCCGTTCGGGCCGCCGGACGGGACGTCGTTGTTGTACTCGTTGTACCAGACCTTCTCCCCGGTATCGGCCTTCAGCGCGTAGACGTTGCTCTTCGCGTCCTGCTGGAAGAGCACGCCATCCGCGATCACCGGGTTCGCCACGAGGGCGCCGTATGGCGCGCCGATGGTGATCGGCAGGGACCACTCGACACCGAGCTGGGAGACGGTATCGCTCTTGATGCCGCTCGCGGTGATGTAGCGGGTCGCCTTGAGATCGAAGTTCTCGGAAGGCCAGTTCCCCTCAACCCCGTATTCGGGCGGAACCGCATCGCCCAGCGGCGTGGCGGTCGGGAAGTCGGCCCCGGAGGATTCCGACTGCGTCTCCGGCGAGGCGCCTGGCGTGGCTTCGGTGGCGAGCGGCGTTGAATCCTGCGCCCCCGCCAGTCCGGCGGCGGCTCCCGCGATGCCCAGTCCGAGCACCGCACCCGTGCCGACCAGCTTGCGACGGCTCAGCAGCCCCCGCTCCGCCTGATCGGGCGATCCATCTTCCTGCTGCCCCATCGATTCCGTATTCATCGGTACGACCCCTTGAGAATGAGACTCGCCGTGGCCCGCTGGCCACGGATTGCTAACGCAGGATTAGCAACATACATGCCTGCGGCGTCATTATTCACACGGGACGGCATCGGACAACCGGCCAGAGCGGTGATGATCCCGGGACCATGCATGCGTGCACGATCTCAGGGGAGGAACACCGCGATCGCTGGCGTCGGGACCGGAATCGGATCGCCGACCGGTTGAAGCTCGCCGCTGGCGGCATCGCGCGCCAGCACGGTGAGGGTGCTGTCCTGCTGGTTGGACGCGATCATCCACGAGGCATCCGGATCGAACGCGATGTTCCGCGGATAGGCCCCGACCGGCGCCCAGCCGATCACGGAGAGGGTGCCCGAGCCGGCTTCGATGGCGTATTTCACCACCGTGTCGTGCAGGCGGTTCGCGCCATAGACGAAGCGACCGTCCGGTGAGACGAGGATCTGGGACGGGTAGTTGGTGTCGGTGAAGTCGGCGGGCACGGTGGAGATCGTCTGGATCGGTGTCAGCGTTTGCGTCCCGCCATCCCAGGTCGCCGCGATCACGGTCGAGTCGAGCTCGTCGATGATGTAGACGAATGCCCCGTCCGGGGCAAAGGCAAGGTGGCGGGGACCCGCCCCGGGCTGCACGTCGACCTTCGTCGGCTCGCCCAGCTGCCCGCTGGTGCGATCGAAGGGATAGACAACCACCTGGTCCGTACCGAGGTCGCAGACGAGGACGGAACCACCATCCGGACTCTGGACGATCTGGTGCGCATGCGCCTCGCCCTGGCGATCCGCCACCACGCTCGATCCCCCGTGCGTGGCGGTCGAGACGGCCTCACCCAGCGTGCCGTCCGCGTTCACGGGCAACACCGCGACGGTGCCACTTGAGTAGTTTGCGACCAGCACGAACCGCTCGTCGGCCGTGAGCGAGGCGTAGCACGGGGAATCGCCAAAGGACGAAACGCGATTGAGCTCCCGCAGGCCGCCGGTTTCGGGATCGCGGGCAATGGCCGCGACCGCCCCGCCGTCCACCTCGGTGACGGCGTAGAGTCGCGTCCCGTCACCCGATGCCGTGATCCAGGTCGGACTGGCGATGTCCAGGGCGACGTCCAGCCGCTCGATCGCGCCGGAATCCGGATCGAACGAGAAGCGGGTGATCCCTTGCGGCCCTGTCACATCGTCGCTGGTGTAGCTTCCAATATAGAGATCCACGTGCCCTCCTCCTGCCGTGCACCGGCGAGTTCGTTCTGCATGGGCGGTGACGCCGGGACGGCGCCGCGCCAGGACTGGCAGTGTAGCAACCACAACCACCACCCGGGACCGGAAGCCGCGGCGGGGGTCGGCGGGATCAGCCGAGTTCGGGAAGCACCGCCAGCTCGTCGACCTGGGTCCGCCGGGACAGGACGATGGACGCCGCGAGGATCATGGCCGCGCAGAGGACGATGATGGGCGTGATCGGCTCACCCAGGAGCAGCCCGGCGAAGAGGATCGTATAGACAGGCTCCAGGGCCATGTAGCCGCCACACGCGACTGGCGACAATCGCTGCATCGCATAGAAGTAAAGCTGATGGGTGGTCGCGGTCGTCACCACACCCAGCGCCACGAGGAGCAGCCATTGCCGCGCCTCGGTAGGCGCTGGCGCCGCGACGGGAAGGGCAAGGAAGGGGATCACGAGGATCGCGACTACCCCGTTCTGCCCCACCGAAAGCATGGCCGGGGTCATCCGGCGATTCAGCGCCGCACTCGAGAAACCGAAGAGCGAGAAGGTGACGGCGGAGAAGAGCCCGATCGCGACCCCGAGCACGCGATGATCGCCCGATCCGCCGGAGCCGGTCAGCGTGCCCACGGCCAGGACGATCACGAGACCTGCGATCACATGCGAGAGCCGGGGCCGGACCCGACCCTGCCCGGCTTCGATCAACACCGAGAACAGGGGAAAGCTCACGACGGTCACGGTTGCCAGCGCGACGCCCGCCAGCTTGACCGACGCGAAGAAGCTCAACCAGTGCGCGGCCAGGATCGCACCCGAGACCAGCAGCGGGCGCCAGAGGTCGCGGTCGGGAAATCGCCACTGCCCGCGCGCACCGGCGACCGCCGCCAGCGTCAGCGCCGCGAAGGCCGCGCGCACCGCGACGATCCAGAACGGTGAGGCATCGATCGTCCCATACAACCCGGCGGTACCGAAGATGACCGCCGCGACGTTGATCGCGATCAGGCCTTCCATTCGCCGCTTGTCGGATGGGCCATCCATGCGCCGCAACCCCCGCCTCGCCGTCATCGATCGATCACACGTCCCTTCGCGGGAACGCACACTCCGCCGTTCCGACGAGCGGGATCATAGCAAGTGCGCTGGTCCGAGCGAAACGGGCTGTCACCCGATTCGGACGCTCCCTGCCAGCCTGGCACCACCGCACATACTTTGCCTCGTTCGGCGTATCCGATGTTGACGACAACAACAACTCGCGACAAGAGCCATCGCCGTTCGCACAGGGACAGCCTGGATTCGATCCTGCCCCCGCCGACGTTCGGGCCCGTTGTCCGGTTGTCCGATGCCCGGGCACAGCCAAACCCGAAAGGATGGCGAGGCAACGCCGGTTCTGGCGGATCGCGATGATTCACGTGATCGCCCGGGATGGCCACTGCCACGATCGCGACCACCACCCGCGCCACCATTGCGCGGATCACCGCGACGTGTTCGCATCGCGCACTGGTGCCGACCAGGTCGAATTCCGCCAGAAACGATGGTGGTGCGACGTGGCTTCCACGCGGGAATGCCGACTGCGCGTTGGAGGAATGCGTATACCGCGCCCCCGCCCTGCTGGGAGGTGGACTGGTCCACGTCGGCGCATCCCGGTGCGGATACGAGCGAACGGTCCCGCACAGGTCGAGCGTGAATGGCGCTGCCACGGAGTCACGAACACGGCTCCCGCGTCTCCAGGCGACCAATGACGCCCACGACAACACGCCCATCGCCGATGTCATGTGTGTACGTACGGTCTCGACAAATCGCGCATCGTCGTGTGAAACTACCCATGAGGTTGTGGTCCTCTGC
>JBQCJS010000195.1:0-4452 GCA_051952485.1 Thermomicrobiales bacterium
GATCATCGGAGAGGTGACAGGGGCGGCGACCCCGGTTGCGTCGCCAGCGGCATGACATACGCACGGTGGAGGCGACCGCGCGTCCACCGAACCCCGCGCCAATGTGGGCGGAAAGGATCTGGGACTCATGGCTACGGAGACGACGAACGACCAGGCGATCGAGCGGACGCGCCGGGTGATGTACGGCCTTACCTTCCGCAAGGTGGAGGTGCGCAGGATCGAGCAGCTGACGCCGCGCTACCTGCGGATCACGGTCGGCGGCGAGGCGCTGGAAGGATTCCAGTCGCTCGGCGCGCAGGATCACTTCAAGCTGATGCTGCCGAACACCGGCCAGACGGAACCGGTGCTCCCGGCGATGACGGAGAACGGTCCGCAATACCCGCAGGATGTCGCCCGGCCGGTGATGCGCGACTATACGCCCCGTACCTTCGACCCGGAGACGAACGAGCTGACCTTCGAGCTGGTGCTGCACGAGCAGGGCGTCGCTTCCGACTGGGCGCGGACGGCGAAGCCGGGCTCCGTGGTGGGGACCGCCGGGCCGCGGGGCTCGCACATCGTCGAGTACGGCACCTTCGACTGGTTCCTCGCGGCCGGTGACGAGACCTCCATCCCGTCGATCGCGCGGGCGCTGGAGGTGCTGCCGGCGGGGATGAAGGCCCATGTCTTCATCGAGGTGGATGGCCCGGAGGATGAGCTGCCGCTCCCGACGCAGGCCGATGCGCAGGTCACGTGGGTCCACCGCAACGGCGCGGCGGCGGGCACGACCGATGTGCTGGAACAGGCGATCCGCACCTTCGACTTCCCGGCCGGGGAGGGGTTCCAGACCTACACCGGTGAGGCGAACGCCCTGCGCGATATCCGCCGCTACCTGCTGAAGGAGCGCGGGTTCGACAAGCAGTGGATCGACTTCTCGGGGCACTGGAAGTACGGTACGGCCGACTTCGATCACCACGCGGCGATCGAGGAGTAGCGATTCGGCTGCCACGCACCGGAGAGGACGATCGCGATGCCGATGAACCAGGCGCACATGGAGTTGTGTTCCAGCCCGGAGTGGGCGGAGCATATC
This sequence comes from Thermomicrobiales bacterium, assembly GCA_051952485.1. Lineage (GTDB taxonomy): Bacteria > Chloroflexota > Chloroflexia > Thermomicrobiales > UBA6265 > JASGDN01. The sequence continues at coordinate 1,067 of JBQCJS010000195.1, forward strand.
GAGAAGACGATCGTGCCGTGGGCCACCGGTGACCTCGACTTCGGGGACAACGTGCTGGAGATCGGCTCCGGACCCGGCCTGACCACCAACGTGTTGCAGCACAAGGTCTCCCGGCTGACGGCATCGGAGATCGACCCGGAGATGGCGGCGGCCCTGGCCGAACGCTTCGCCGGCGTGCCGAATGTGACGGTGATCCAGGCCGACGCCACGAACCTGCCGTTCCCGGACGACACGTTCAGCACGGTATTCAGCTTCACGATGCTCCATCACGTCCCGACCGTGGAGCTGCAGGATGCGCTCTTCGCCGAGGTCGCGCGGGTGCTGCGGCCCGGTGGCCTGCTGGTGGGGACCGATTCGCTGGATAGCCCCAGCTTCCGGGAACTGCATGTCGGGGACATCTGCAACGTGGTCAACCCGCTGACGCTGGAAGCACGCTTGCGGGCGGCGGGGTTCAGTGACATTTCGCTGACCGTCTGGTCGATCGGGGTCAAGTTCGTCGCTCGCGTCTAGGGGCCGGCGCCTCAGCCGGCAGGAGTCGTGGCCATTCATGGAACGTCCGCAGCACTCGATCTTCGATACCTACGTGGAGGGCGGCCTCGCGCCGTGGACGCGCGATGAGCTCGACATGCTCGTGGCGGCGCTCACCCGGCGAAAGGTGCTGACCGGCGCCGGGGCGGCGACGCTCGCCGCCGTGTTGTCCGGGCAGGTCTCCGCGCAGACGCCAGGTGCGAGCCCGGCTTCCGGCTGGACGTTCGTCGATGACAAGGGCGCGACGATCCAGCTGGACGCGCCGCCAGTGCGCATCGTGGCGGACCTGATCGCCGCGGCGGCGCTCTGGGACTTCGGCATCCGGCCGGTCGGGGTCTTCGGCTGGGACGTGATGGCCGATGGCTCGTTCGATGCGGCCGGAGGACGGGTCGATCGCGAGGCCGTCGGGCTGGCCGGAGACGAGACGACGCCCTTCGACCCGGAACGCGCCGCGTCGCTTCATCCCGACCTCATCGTGACGCTGACCGATGCCGCCTCCGATGCGGACACCTACTGGAGCATCGACGCGAAGGTGGTCTCCCAGGCGCGGCAGATCGCGCCGGTGCTGGCGATCGATTCCAGCATCCGGCTGGACCTGGTGGTCTCCCGCTTCGCCGAACTGGCGCTGGCGCTCGGCGCGGAGCCGGAGTCCGATCCCTTCGTCGCCGCTCGCGGCGATGCCGAGGCCGCCGCGACCACGTTCGCGGAGACGGTCGCCGCCAGGCCGGACCTCAGCGCGATCTTCGTCTACGCGACGGAGGAGCAGCTCTTCGTGGCGAACCCGAAGGTCGCCTCCGATCTCCGCTACTTCCGGGAACTGGGCCTGGCGATGCCCGATCTCGGAGTTGCCGATACGGACTACTGGGAGTTGCTGAGCTGGGAACAGTCGCTGACGTACCCGGAGGATATCGTCTTCGTCAGTGCGCGCTCCGCGCTCGACATCGACGCGTTGAAGGCGCATCCGGTCTTCTCGCAGCACCCGGCGGTGAAGTCCGGGCAGGTCTATGCCTGGAACGGGGAGGAGCCATTGAGCTACCAGGGCATCGCGACCACGCTGGAGGCGACCCGGCAATCGGTGGAGGCCTCGTCGCCGGTGGCATGACCCCGTTTCGCGAGCATGAGTGATTCCAGGCGCGTCGCATCCACCAGGGTGCGGCGCGCTTCGTCGTCCGGGCTTGCCGGGGCGCCGATCGTTCGGGAAGATGGCGGCACGAGACGCTGGCGTCTCGCGTCGGGCGATGCCCTCCCCTCGACCACGATACGCATGGAGCACATGCCAATGGCCGCCGCCGATACCGCTCTTCTGACGCCCGATGCGCTTGTCTACGACGTGCGGACCGCGTCCCAGCCCGCGCTGGCTCCCGATGGGGCGCGCGTCGCCTACGTCGTCTCCGGGAACGACCGGGCGACGGGCAAGGCGTCCAGCCAGCTCTGGCTGGTCGGGACCGACGGCGGGGAGCCACGCCAGCTCACGTTCGCCGGGGTTTCCCACAGCGCACCGGCATGGTCGCCGGATGGGACGCAGCTGGCGTTCGTCGCGGGCCGGGAGGACGGGGGCGGCCGTCTCTGCGTCCTGTCGATGGATGGCGGCGATCCGCGTGAGGTGACGGCGCATCGCGCGTCGCCCCGCGATCTGGCGTGGTCCCCGGATGGGAGGACGATCGCCTACATCGTGAACGTCGATCCCGCGAACCCGGATGAGGCCGCCGCCGACCCCGCGGCGCTGGCGCCGGTGCGGGTGGTGACGCGCGCCGACTACAAGCTGGACGGGCGCGGCTATCTGGGTGATACGCACGATCAGCTCTGGGTGGTCGATGTCGCATCCGGCACGCGCCGCCAGCTGACAGCAGACCCGATGGATCGGTCCGATCCCGAGTGGTCGCCCGACGGGAAGACGCTGGGTGTGAGCCGGGTCGATCGCACGCGCTATCGCCTCTCGGTCGGCCTGATCGACCTCGTCAGCGGGGCGGAGCGTGTCATCGGGACGCCAGCGGAGCGCATCCACGCCTGGCAGTGGTCGCCCGATGGCGCTTCGGTGCTGATCCAGACCACGGAACACTACTCGGTGGGTGGGCAGTTCGCGCTGGTCGATGTGGCCGACGGCACCCGGCGGGCGCTGACGCCGATGGACGCCTGGGAGCCCTATCTGGACTATGGCGGGGGCCTGCGCTGGGTGGAGGGGACGACTTCGATCCTCTCCGGCTTCTCCCGTTCGGCCTGCGGCCTCTGGACGCTGGACACGACGAGCGGCGAGATCGCGCAGGTATGCCTCGACGAGACCTACGAGGCTGGCACGGAGATGGTGGCCGGGTCGTCGCTGGTCGTGCGGACGTGGTCCGGGCCGGACAGCCTGGGCGAACTGGTGGCGCGGGACATCCGCGACGGCTCGCTGCGACGCCTGACGCACCTGAACGACGCCTTCGTGGCGGCGCATCCGGCCGGCGCGATCGAGCGCGTCTCCACGACGACCGAGGGGTTGGCGATCGAGTCGCTGCTGACGAAACCGGCCGGCTTCGATCCGGCGCGGCGCTACCCCCTGATCGTCTTCGTGCACGGTGGGCCGCACATGTGCCAGACATTCGGGTATGTGGAGATGAACCAGCTCTTCGCGAGCGCGGGCTACCTGGTGCTGAGCCCGAATCCGCGAGGCTCGATCTCCTATGGGACGGACTTTGCGAAGGGATGTATTGGCGACTGGGGCGGTGGCGACTGGCGGGACATCGTGGCGGCGCTGGATGCTGCGTTGGCGCTGCCGTATGTCGATGCGGAACGGACCGCGATCTATGGCTACTCCTACGGCGGCTACATGAGCAGCTGGGCGATCGGGCAGACGGACCGCTTCCGGGCGGCGGTGATCG
>JBQCJS010000196.1:0-3127 GCA_051952485.1 Thermomicrobiales bacterium
CGCGAAGGCCGTCGACCAGGGCAAGCTCGACGAGCAGGTGACCGAGGACGATCGCCAGCTCTTCCTCGAATACCTCATCAACTGGGGCATCCTGTCCGAGAGCGACCTGAAATACGAGGCATCGGACCATCGCGGCTACACCCGAGCCCCGGACGCCTTCAGCCCGGGCGAGATCGCCGATCCCTACCCGTTCGCCGATCTCGTGCCCTTCGCCGCCTCCACCCTCGGCATGTCCGGCGGCTATCTCGCGGCGACGGCCACCTTCGACTGGCAGACGACGCTGGTGAAACCGAAGGAAGGCATGACCCAACTCTACGAGGAGGGGTTCGGCAAGGCCCTCGGCGATCGCGTCCACCTCAACTGCGAAGTCACGGAGATACGCCAGGACGACAATGGCGTGCGCATCGTCTACAAGAACAAGGAGACCGGCGAGGCCGGGGAAGCCACCGGCGACTACTGCCTGTGCAACATGCCCCTCTCCGTCCTCGTCAAGATCACGGCGGATTTCTCGGACACGTTCAAGACGGCCATCCGCTCCGTGCCCTACGCGATGGCGACGCGCACCGGCCTCGGATTCAACCGCCGCTTCTGGGAGCAGGACGACTGGATCTACGGCGGCCAGTCGTTCTCGAACATCCCGGAACTCGGGATCATCGATTACCCGGACAGCGACTACGGGGCAAAGAAGGGCGCGATCCTCTGCGGGTACAACTTCGGCGTCAATGCCGCCCGCGTCAGCTCCCTCTCCTTCGATGACCGCGTCAACCTGATGCTCGACTACGGGTCGCGGGTCCACCCGGATATGAAGAAGGACTTCCAGTCCGGCTTCTCGGTGGCCTGGCACCTCGAACCGTACAGCCTCGGCGCGTGGCCCTCCTACACGCCGAAATCCCGGGCGGAAGCGTTCCCGATCCTGCAGGAGCCGGATGGCCGGGTCTACCTGGTGGGAGAGCACCTGAGCTACGTCAATGCGTGGATCGAGGGCGCGGTGCAGGCGGCCTGGATGCAGGTCGCGAAGCTGGACAAGCGCGTGCAGCAGGGTGCGTAGCCCGGCACCGCACTCGTGTCACGGCTCCCGCCGTGCACCGTCATCCGACTGGAGGACACGATGAACACGGAGCATCGATCGCACTCGCCGTCCCGACGGTCCCTCACCCGCATCCTCGCGCTCGTCAGCATGGTCGCCATCGTGCTGGCGGGGGTCGCGCCCTACATGAGCGACGCCCAGGAATCGACGCCCGCCGCCACCCCGGCGACGGACCAGCTCGCGATGGGCGAGAAGATCTTCGGCAACGTCTGTATCGCCTGCCACCAGCCGGGTGGCGCGGGCGTGCCCGGGATCTTCCCCAACCTCGCGGGGAACCCGCTCGTCACCCTTGACGATCCGACCTACGTCATCACGACGGTGTTGAACGGTCGCGGCGGGATGCCACGTTTCGCCGGCACCTACGACGACGAGCAGGTCGCCGCCATCGTCTCCTACATCCGCGGCGCCTGGGGCAACACGGGCGCACCCGTCACCGCCGACGAGGTCGCGAAGGTGCGGGCGGATACGAGCGTGATCCAGCCAACCGGGGTCGCGACCCCGGACGGGCAGGTGCCGCGCGGCAAGATTCCTAGCACTCCGGACATCGCAACGCCGGCCGCCGGCACCCCGGCTGCTGGAACCTAGGGTCGTTCAGCCGGAGCGACCGCAGGGCAGCACGGACGCCGGCGCGATGCGAGTCGCGCCGGCGTCTGTCGTGACGGGAAGCCGATTGCATCCGCCGCCCCGACCGCTACAATGCCGACTGCAGAGCACACGCAGGGCCGTGTTCCCATCCAGGTTCGGTCACCGGGCCGCAACCACCACACCGGAGAACGAGACCTCATGACGAGCGACATCCTCGCCCGCAAGCCCCTGGGCACCACCGGCATCTCCGCTCCTCCTATCGCCATCGGGTGCGCGCCGCTCGGGAACATGCCGGACACGTTCGGGTACGCCGTTTCCGAGGCAGATGCGATCGCCACCGTGCTGCGCGCCCTGGAGGGACCGCTCGACTACATCGACACCTCCGCCGAATATGGCAATGGCGAGAGCGAACGGCGCATCGGCCTCGCGTACAAGCAGATCGGCGGCCGGCCTGCCTCGTCCGTCCTGCAGACGAAGATCGGGATGGGACCGGATGGCGACTTCAGCGGGGATGCCATCAAGCGCCGCTTCGAGCGCAGCCTTGAGCTGCTGGGGGTGGATCACATCGAGATCGTCTTCCTGCACGATCCGGAACACATCTCCTTCGACGAGGGCATGGCGCCCGGCGGCCCGGTCGAGGTCCTACAGGGACTGAAGGACCAGGGTGCCATCGGCGTGCTCGGCGTCGCGGGCGGCCCGATCCCGGTCGAGCAGGCGTACGTGGAGACGGGCGTCTTCGACGTGCTCATCACCCACAACCGCTACACCCTGCTCAACCGCGTCGCCGATCCCCTGCTGACCCTGGCGAAGGAGCGCGGCCTGGCCGTGATGAACGCGGCGCCCTACGGCAGCGGCATCCTCGCCAAGGGACCGGCGGCCTATCCGCGCTACGCCTACCAGCAGGCTCCCGACGAGATGGTGGAACGGACACGCCAGTACGAGGCGATCTGCGACCGCTATGGCATCCCGCTCGGGGCGGCGGCGCTCCAGTTCTCCATGCGCGATCCCCGGATCGATGTCACCATCGTCGGCATGTCGAAACCTGAGCGCATCGACCAGACGGTCGCGCTGGCCGAGATCGAGATCCCGGCAGATGCGTGGGACGAACTGCTGGCGGTGCCGTTCGACATGAGCGAGCCGGAAGCGAACCGCGACATGAGCAACTACGGTAAGTAACGAGGAACGAGGCGAGAGAAAAGAGGAAAGAGTCAGGACGAACGAGAAAACCGCCGGCGAAGGCGGCCACGAGCTGGAAGCCGGGTTATTGGGCCCCCTCCGGCGAGAAGGTGACATCCTTCGGCTCGATCCCTCCTTCCTCTTTTCTCTCGCCTCGTTCCTCTTTCTGCTCGCCTCGTTCCTCCCATCCCCTCGTTCTTGCGTATTCCGGGGCGACGGGGTATAGTCGCGGCATGAAGACCTTTGTGCGCGATTTCACCACCGGCACCAAAGCGATGA
>JBQCJS010000197.1:0-5530 GCA_051952485.1 Thermomicrobiales bacterium
GACCCCGATCGCATCGACCGTGACCAGCGTCAGCGATCGCCCCTGCGTCTCCAGGTGCAGGGCGCCGACCTGAAGCGGATCGAGCGTGGTCGATGCCCCCGACGTCCGCGCCATGTAGCCGCCCAGCGAGGTTCCCGGTGCGATGGGCAACGTCGTGGCCGCGCACCCCGCCCGCCAGCCGGGTCCGGCGGTCACGGCAACGTCTCCGCGATCCGGGCGAGGCGCGCGGCGGTGATGGGTTCGCCCGTCGTCTTCCAGACCTGGAGCACCGCCCCTACGACGGGCGGGAATGCCGGGTCGGCGATGGTCGCCTTCGGCCACAGCGAGCGGATGCGCGCCGCGAACGGATCGCGGACGAGCGCGCGGGCGGAGAGGACGCCGCCGGTGGGATAGACGACGATCGGGTCTCCGGCGGCGTGGAGCTGCCGCGCGACGCCGAGTGCGGTGTCGCCGAGGCGTTCCGCGCCGGTGCGCACGATCTCCGCCGCAACGGCGTCGCCATCCCCGGCGATGCGGATGACATCCCGCGCGATCGATGAGATGCGGTCCCGGCTGAACCCCTCCGCGTAGATGATGCGGATGATGTCCCGGATCTGCGAGAGGCCGTAGTGGTCCAGCACGAAGGGCAGGAGCGCCGTTTGCGGGCCGCGCAGGTCGTAGGCACGGGCGGCGGCCTGGATCGCGTGCAGGCCGATGTACCAGCCGCTGCCCTCATCGCCCATCAGGTAGCCGAGGCCGCCCGCGATCGCCTCCCGTCCGTGCTCGTCCACGCCATATCCAATCGAGCCGCCGCCCGCGATGACCACGATGCCCGGTCCGCCTGCCGACGCCCCTGCCAGGTTCGAGACGAAGTCCGCATCGACCCAGAAGGCGTCGGGATCGATCGTGGCGAACTCGTCGACCATCCGGCGGAAGGTCGCGTCGGCGCCCATCTCGCGCGGGGCGCTGGTGAGGCCGAGCCCGGCGGCCCGGATATCGCTCGCGGGGCGATGCGCGGCGGCGAGGGCGGCCGCGGCGGCGCTGAGGATGGCGTCGCGGTTCTTCACGTAGCCATTCGGGCCGTGCAGGTGGTCGCAAGGCGATCCGGTGCCGGTTCCCACTACCGTGCCGTCCGGCTCCACGAGGATCGCCTTCGTGGAGGTCTGGCCGCCGTCGATGCCCAGGGTCAGCGAGCGCGTATCGGCGCTCATGGCTTCATCAGGGGCATCCGCGCCCGGTAACGTTCGATCAGGGCCGCGTTGTGCTCGTCTCCGCCGGGAACGTTCTGGCTGACGAAGGCGGGGACCGGCAGCCCCTGCGCGACCAGGCGCTCCGTCGTCGCGACCACCACCGCATTCAGGAGAGCTGCGCCGAGGATGGTCGATGCTGCGCCGACCCGGACCTCGCCGACCGCCTCGATCGCGTCGCCGGCCGGCACGTGGGTGTCGAGCACGAAGTCGGCGACATCGGCCAGCCGCTGCCCGGAGGAATGGCGGGACGCGGCGTTGGCATAGACCTCCGCCGAGGTGACGGCCACCACCGTCGCGCCATTTGCGCGGGCGGTCTGCGCCACCTCGATCGGCACCGGATTGATGCCGGACGTGCTGATCACGATCACGACCTCACCGGGCCGCACCTCGTAGTTGGTGAGGAGCGAGGGGCCGTACCCTTCCAGGCGTTCGAGCAGCGTGGCGCGGCTCGATCCGAAGATCGTGAGGTTGATGTCCAGCATGGCGTTGAACGGTACGAGGCCGCCGGCGCGGTAGAAGACCTCCTGTGCCAGCAGGCTGGAATGCCCGCTGCCGAAGACGTGGACGATGCCGCCATTGGCGATGCTCGCGGCGAGCACTTCGGCCACATCCTCGATCCGGTCGTTCTCGTCACCGGCCATCACCGCGATCGCTTCGCGCAGCGTCGAGAGGTAGTGCTGGAAATGCGGGCTGCCATCCATCGCGGGCGGAATTGGGGTCATCGGGGTTCCTCGTTCTCGAAGTCGCGGGGGCGTCCAAGGGTCAATGTGGGCGCGTGAAGCGCATGGCAGGAGCGGCGCGTTCGCTCGCCGTCACGACCGGGCGGGCGGCGATCCCGCGCGTGAGGCCGCGACGAAGCGGGCCGTGATCGCCATCGGGTTGGTGATCGCCGTGCCGACGACCACGAACGCGGCGCCGATCGCCAGCGCCTCGTTCGCCTGCTCGGGGGTCCAGTACCGTCCCTCCGCGAAGACGGGCACGGGCGAATGCCGCACCAGCCAGCGCAGGAACGCGACATCGGGACCGTCGCCTGTGGCGGGACTCTCGGCGGTGTAGCCGGCGAGGGTCGTCCCCACGGCGTCGACCCCGGCGAGGGTGGCGTGGCGGAGGTCGGCGTCCGTCGCCAGGTCGGCGAGGGCGATGCCGCCCAAGCTGTGGATCTCCTTCACCACTTGGGCGAGCGTCTCGCCGTTGGGCCGGGGCCGGGCGGTGCCGTCGAGGGCGACGAACTCCGCACCCGCCGCCATCACGCCCTGGACGGAGGCGACCGTCGGCGTGATCGAGACGGCGCTGCCGGCATGATCCTGCTTCCAGATCCCGACGATTGGCAGCGATGTTGCCTGGCGAACGGCGGCGATGTCGTCCGGACCGTTCACGCGCAGGCCGGCCGCGCCACCCAGTTCGGCGGCCTGCGCCATGAGCGCCATGGTCTTCGGGCCGTGCAGCGGGTTGCCTGGGCGGGCCTGGCACGACACGAGGATGCCGCCGGTGAAGCTGCGCAGGCGTTCCTGGCGCTGGGCGGCAGGGGATGGCTGCGGAGGCGATGCGTTCGGGGTCATGGAATCTCCATGCGATGCGGTGAACGGAGGTTGACGATGTGCCGGAATCAGGACAGCCGTTCCGGTCAATTGGACGGGGCCATCATCGCATGAAGCGGTGCGCCGGGGATGACCGGATGGTGTGCGGGTTGGCGCAATGAATCGCCCCTCCACTTGTGTACTCTGCACAGGAACTGCGGAGCGCGGTGAGAAGGATGCGGGCCGGACCTGTGCCAGAGTGCCAGAAAATCATCCGCATCCGGGTCGGAAGGGGCCGAAAGCGGGCGCCCCTTGCTTGACGATGGGCAGTCCGAAACGTAGCATTTCGACCAGTTTCCAGGGCAGTCGAGGCAACGCCGCCTTTTCCGACGGGTCCACCGCGGTGGTGGAGTTCGGCGCATCCGGATTCCCGGCCGTGCACGGTGACGGCGAAAGCGTAGGACAAGGCAGACCGAAGGCAGCAGATCGGGCGTCAGGGCTCGGGCGAAACGCGCCCGGCAATGTCCCCGGTGCCATCGAACCTTTCCACGGAAGGGGCATATCGTGGGACGTTATCTCATTCGTCGCGTCTTGATCTCCATCGTGTCGTTGATCGCCATCAGCATGATCATCTACACGATCCTCTATCTGGCGCCGGGCGATCCGCTCGGGGCGCTCGCCACCAACCCGAATGTGCCGCCCGAAGTCCGGCAGCGCATCCGCGAGCAGTGGGGCCTGGACGATCCGCTCTACGTCCAGTACTTCAAGTGGGCGCAGGCCTACTTCTTCCACTTCGACTGGGGCAACTCCCTCACCTCGAAGGTGCCGGTGCGGGATTACGTGCTCGATCGCCTGCCGGTGACCCTGAGCATCTTCGGCACGGCCTACCTGCTCGGCCTGCTGATCGCGATCCCGGTCGGAGTCATCTCCGCCATCCGCCAGTACTCCATCTTCGACCAGGTGGCCACCACCTTCTCCTTCATCGGTTTCAGCATCCCGACCTTCTTCTCCGGCCTGCTGCTGATCATCATCTTCAGCGTGAAGCTGAACTGGCTGCCCTTCGTCTACGATTCCACGGCATCCGGCTGGACGCTGATCAAGCAATCGATCATGCCGATCACCGTGATCGCCCTCTTCACGTCGGCCCAGCTGACGAGGTTCGTGAGAGCCTCGATGCTGGAGACGATCAACCAGGACTACGTCCGCACCGCGCGGGCGAAGGGCCTGAAGGAATCGTCCGTCATCGTCCTCCACGCCATGCGCAACGCGATGATCCCGGTCGTCACGATCGTGGCGCTGCAACTGCCGGGCGTGGTCGGGGGCGCGGTCATCACGGAACAGATCTTCCGCGTGCCGGGCATCGGCCGGGCATTGATCGATGGCATCCTCTCGAAGGACGTGCCGGTGGTGATGGCCATCACGTTCGGCCTCGCCGTCCTGATCGTCTTCTTCAACATCGTGGCCGACGTGCTCTACGCGCTGCTCGATCCTCGCATCAAGTACTCCTGATCGTTGCTGTCGCCGGGGCTGGATGGCCCCGGCGGCCTTCCCGTCCGGTTCGCCGGCCCGACATTCGCACCGCTTTCCCGCTGATGGTTTCGGAGGATCGGCTCATGGCACAAGACGCGCAGAAGACGGCGATCCCCGCCGGTGCGGCGGCAGGAACGCCAACGGAACCCGGGACGAGTCCCCTGGCCCAGCAGGGCGACGCCCGGCTGAGGCTGGACCAGTCCCGCGTGAGGCCGCAGCGATCGCTCTGGAACAACGCCTGGCGGCAGTTCCGCCGTCACAAGCTGGCGATGGCCGGGCTGGTGATCTTCGTCTCCTTCCTGCTCATCACGATGATTGGCCCGTTCGTCTACGGCCGGCCGGTGAATTCGCCGTTCGAGTACGACACGAGCCAGACCCCGAGCCTGAGCAACCTGATGGGCACCGACTCGATGGGGCAGGACATCCTCGCCCGCATCCTGTATGGAGGGCGCATCTCGCTGGCGGTCGGGCTTGTCGCCGCCTTCGTCGCCATCCTCATCGGCACGCTGGTCGGCGCGATGGCCGGGTTCTTCGGCGGCTTCCTTGATGGCTTCCTGATGCGCGTGACCGACCTCTTCCTCGCGCTGCCGAACCTGCCGCTGCTGCTGCTCATCACCTTCCTCTTCGGCCAGTCGATGCGCAATTTCGGCGACGATGTCTTCGGCTCGACCACGGTCGGCATCTTCCTGCTGATCGTGATCGTGATCGGCGGTCTCGCCTGGATGCAGACGGCCCGGCTGGTCCGCGCCAGTTTCCTCTCCGTGAAGGAGAAGGAGTTCGTGGAAGCGGCCCGCTCGATCGGCGCGAACCAGAGCTCGCTGATCTTCAAGCAGATCCTTCCCAATGTCCTCAGCCCGATCATCGTGGCGGCGACGCTCGAGGTTGGCGCGGCGATCATCACGGAATCGTCGCTCTCCTTCCTCGGCCTCGGTTTCCCGTCCGACGTCCCGACCTGGGGCCGGATGCTCTTCGAGGCGAAGGACTACATCCAGATGAGCCCGCACGAGGCGCTCATCCCGGGCGCGATGATCTTCCTGACCGTCCTCGCGATCAACTACATGGGCGACGGCCTTAGCGACGCCCTCGACCCCCGCAAGAGTCATAGACAACCAAATCGGCTTCACACGAGACGACGCCGGTCCCCCTCGGGTCCGGCGTCGTCTCGTGTACAACATCGGGAACCACGTCATAGCCCCCCCCGTAAGGGAGCGTTGGAATACCCCCACCCACGATGGCTTACGCATGTTAGCCATA
>JBQCJS010000198.1:0-2168 GCA_051952485.1 Thermomicrobiales bacterium
GTCCGTCTCCAGGACGAGCTGAAGCGCATTCACACCCAGTTCAACCAGACGGTCGTCTTCGTGACCCACGATATCGAGGAGGCCGTGAAGCTGGCCGATCGCATCGTGGTGATGCGTGACGGCCGGATCGCCCAGATCGGCACGCCGCTGGAAATCGTCACCGCCCCCGCCGATGAGTTCGTCTCCGATCTCGTCGGGGCGCGGGACACGATGCGCCGGCTCGGCCTGCTGCCGATCGTCCAGGCGCTCGATCCGGGCGAAGGGCGGGACGAGCGCCAGCCCACCATTGCCGCCTCTGCGTCCTTGCGGGAGGGATTGTCGGTCCTGCTGGAGTCGGGGGCATCGCGCGCCACCGTTCTCGATGCGGACGGCTCGGCACTCGGGACGGTCACGCTCGCATCGATCCAGCGGGCATCCGTGGGCGATGCACCCGCGGACGTGTCCCCGGTCGCGAGCGGGGGCTGAGGCGGCGATGGATCTCTCCTATCTCACCAGCCACTGGGGACAGATCGCGGAGCTGACGTGGGAACACCTGCGGCTCTCCGTCATCGCGATCGTCATTGCGTTCCCCATCGCCGCCGTCGTCGGCACGGTCGCCGCGATCGTCCGGCCACTCACCTTTCCCGTCCTCGCGATCCTCGGCTTCATCTACACCATTCCCAGCCTGGCGTTGCTCGCGTTCCTCATCCCGTCGCAGGGCCTGGGCACGCGCCCGGCGCTGATCATGCTGGTGCTGTATGCGCAGGTCTTCCTGGTGCGGAACGTCGTGGCTGGCCTGCGAGGGGTCGATGCGGCCACCCTGGAGGCGGCGTCGGGTCTCGGAATGAGCGCCTGGCAGCGGTACGTGCGGGTGTGGGTGCCGCTGGCCTCGCCGGTGATCGTGGCCGGGGTACGGACCGCCCTGGTGGCGGTGATCGGCCTGACGACCATCGCCGGATGGATCAACGCGGGTGGCCTCGGGGAACTGCTCTTCGTCGGGATCGGGCGCAACTATCCGGCAATGGTGCTGGCAGGGGTGATTGCCATCATCGCGCTGGCGATCGCTACCGATCTCGTCATGCGGGGACTGGAGACCCTGACGCCGGTCGCCCGCGCCCAGCGGGCACGCCGGGCGCGGTAGGGAGGACATCGAAAAGCCGGGCGGCGGGAATGCTCCCCGCCGCCCGGCTCCCTTCGCCGTCGATCAGGACGAGCGCCCGGCGATCAGCTCCTTGATGAAGACCAGCGCGGCGGCCACGACGGCCGAGACGATGATGCTGGAGATCAATCCCGCGTCGCCGCCGACACGATTGTTCGTGATCCAGCCCGCGACCACGGCGCCGATGAGGCCGAGGACCAGGTTGCCCCAAACGCCGCGTTTGGTTCGGGTGATCACGCCCGCCAGCCAGCCCGCTGCGATACCCACGATGATCCAGCTGATGATGCCCACGCCCACTCCCTCCCGTGCCCCAATCGCGCTTTCTCCGGCAACCGTCCAAGGCGAATCGATCCTCCCGGAACGCTCCACCTGAAGGTGCCATGCCTGGCGTCATCCTACCGGATCATGCTTCGTCGCGGTCCATGTCCGCAGGGGTCTCCCCCGAATCCGGTTCCACGTCTGCCGTGGACGTCTCGGCAGGGGGTGGCGTGGTCCGCGTCGGGGCGGGTGTGGTGGTGGCCGATGTCGCCGCTGCCTGGTCCTCGCGATTCCGGCTGGAACCGGACCGCTTGAACTGTACGTTCCGCAGGGCCTGGCTGGGATCGACCGGCGACGCCGGGATCGGATCGGCGGCTGCGACCTCTGCCTGCGCCGGGCGCGAGGACGGACGGACAGCACTCTCCTTCGAGGGTGTTGCCGGCACGTCGGGCCCCTGCTGCTGCGCCTGTGCCTGCGCGGCCCGCCGGCGACGATTCAGGTCCTCGAGGCTGTCCGCCGGGGCGGCAGCGGCCGCCGTCGGGGCAGGCCGTGTCCGGGGAGCCGTTGTGGTGGTGGTCGTAGCGGTGGTCGTGTCCGGCGTCGCGGTCGCGGCGTCGGCGGGTGCCCCTTCACCCGTCGCCGGTCGGGGCTTCGCCGTCTTGCGCGTGCCCCTGGTGGCAAGGACTTCGGCCCGCCGGTCTCCCGCCAGTGCGCGATGCTGGTTCACGTACATCACGACCCAGCCGGCGACCGCGAGCAGCGACAGGATGAA
>JBQCJS010000199.1:0-6250 GCA_051952485.1 Thermomicrobiales bacterium
GCCGCGCATCGCGTCGAGATCGCCGCGCCGTGGGGCGTCGCCGATCGCTTCGCCTGGTCGCCGGATTCGCTCCGCGTCGCCTTCGGCTTCTCGACACCCGATGCCCCATCGGTGATCCTCGCCGCCGACCTGGAAGGCAACGTCGAGACGCTGGCCCGCATCGCGGAGCCGGCCGCCCCCGCTGCCGTCGTGCCCACGCTCATCCACTACCCGACCTTCGACGGGCTGGAGATCCCGGCGCTCTGGTACACGCCCTCCACGCCCGGGCCGTGGCCGGTCATCATCGACATCCACGGCGGCCCGGAGGGCCAGCGGCGACCGGAATTCCAGCCGATCATCCAGTATTACGTAGGATTGGGGTTCGCCGTGCTCTCGCCGAACGTGCGTGGCAGCACCGGCTACGGAACCACGTATCTCCATCTGGACGATGTGGGAAAGCGGCTCGATTCCGTCGCGGACATCCCACCCGCCGCGGACTGGATCGCGCAGCAGCCGAACGTCCTGCCGATCAAACCGATCGTCTTCGGCCAGAGCTACGGTGGCTACATGACGCTCGCCTCGCTCGCCTTCCACCCGGACCGCTGGTCCGCCGGGTTCGATGTCGTCGGCATGGCCAGCCTCGTCACCTTCATGGAGCGCACCAGCGCCTACCGGCGGCGGCATCGCGGCGCGGAGTACGGCACCCTGGAACACCATCGCGACATCCTGGAACGTGTCTCCCCCCTCTCCCGCGTCGAGGAGATCGTGGCGCCGCTCTTCATCATCCACGGCCGCACCGATCCTCGCGTGCCGCTCTACGAGTCGGAGCAGATCCACGACACCCTGAAGGCGCGCGGCCGCGATGTGGAGTTGCGCATCTACGACGACGAGGGCCACGGCCTCTCCAAGCGGAAGAACCGCGTCACCGGATACGCGGCAGCGGCGGACTTCCTGCTCTCCCGGGTCGTCGATCCCCGCTCCTGATGCACCGCCCGGTCTCGCCGGGCAGCGACAACGGCGCGCACCGTTTCGCGTAGGTTTTCGCGTAGGATGGGCCATGCGGAACGCTCGTGTTCCGCATGGCCCATCGTCCCATCACGCAGGGAGCGCACACCTCGCATGGTCTCCATCGGACGCATGACACTGCTGGTCTACGATCTCGATGTCGCCAGGACGTTCTACGTGAATGGCTTCGGGTTCGACGTTCTCTTCGATGGCGAGGTCGCTCCGGGCCTGCGCACGATCCACGTCGGCCCCGATGGCCCCCGCGGCGCCGGCCTCTGGCTCCTGCAGACCGACCAACCCGAGCTCTCGGCGGCGGCGCGCGCCCGCACCGCCGGCGAACCGGCGCTCGTCCTCTACACGGACGACCTCGATGCCGACCTGGCGCGGCTGCGCGCCATTCATGTCGAACCGATCCAGGGACCGGACGAGGATGGCATGGGGTCGCACTTCGTCCACCTGCTCGATCCGTCCGCCAACGAGATCGTCCTCGTGCAGCTTCCCGGATCGGCAGGATCGGCAAGCCACGAAACGGGGTACGCGGAGGGAACGATCGGGCTGGTCGAGTTCCCCACCGACGATCCCGCCCGCTCCGCCGCCTTCTACCACGACCTCTTCGGCTGGGACGTCTCGGACGGTCCCTACCGGATGTTCAAGGCCGGCGACCTGACCGGGGCCTTCCCGGACACCGTCAACGGGTTCCCACCCCTGCGCGGCCTGATCGAACCGGGCGACACCATCGTCTACGTCGTGGTCGCGAACGTGAACGCCGCCCTCGCGAAGGCAGCCTCGCTGGGGGCGAAAATCCTGCTCCTGACGACCCGCACCGCCCCGGACCACGAGATGGCGCTCATCGCCGACCCATCGGGCGCGAAGATTGCACTCGCGCGGTCAGGCAACCTCGACACCTGATCGCATTCCCGGAGAGGATGGACCATGTCCGCGCTCGAAACCCTGCTCCCGCTCGTCCAGTACCGGGGACGCGTTCGCGAGGTAATGGCCGTCCTCGTTCGGTACGGATTCGCGGACCGGGTGGAAGCGGACGGGCCCCTCCCCATCCAGCGCATTCTGCGCCACCTTCCGGCGTCGGTCGATCCGGCGATTGCGGCGATGACCACCGGCGAGCGTCTCCGGGCCGCCCTTACCGAACTGGGGACGGCCTGGGTGAAACTCGGCCAGGCGCTCAGCCTCCGTCCCGATGTCGTCGGCCCGGCCCTCGCCGCCGAACTCGCGCAACTCCAGTCCGCCGCACAACCGCAGGCGCCGGGCACCGCGATCGCCACGATCGAACACGACCTCGGCAAACCGGTGAAGGAGCTGTACGGCTCCTTCAACCGGCCGGTGATGGCCGCCGCGTCCGTCGCCGAGGTCCACAAGGCCACCCTCCACGATCGCACGCCGGTGGTCGTGAAGGTCGTGCGCGATGGTGCGATGGAAAGGTCCCGCGCCGACCTCGCGATCATGACGGCGCTCGCCCAGGCGTGGGAGGACCGCGATCCAGAAGCGGCGCTCTACCGACCCGCCGCGATGGTCCGCCAGTTCGCCGAGCTGCTGACCAACGCGCTCGACATGCGGGCCGAACGCCGCAACCTGGAGACCGTCGCCCGGAACTTCGCGGATTCTCCCGATGTGGTGATCCCGACGCCCTTCCCCGACCTCTGCAGCGAGCGCGTCCTGACCATGACGCGAATCACCGGGATCGCCGTCACGAGCCGGGAGGCCATCGAGCGTGCCGGCTGGACGGTCGATGACCTGGTGGAACGCATCGCCCGGCTCTACCTGGAGATGATCTTCCAGCACAACCTCTTCCATGCCGATCCCCACCCCGGCAACTTCCTGCTCCTGCCGGACCGGCGCATCGCCGTGCTCGATTTCGGGGATGTCGGGCGCATCAGCCAGACCCGGCGCAACCAGCTCGAACACCTGGTGATCGCGATCGGCACCAACGACGTGGACGGCTTCGTCGATGTGCTGGTCGACATCACGAACCCGCCACCGTCCACCGACCTGAACGCCCTGCGCGAGGATGTGGAAGCCTGGGTGCTGCGTAGCCTCGATCTCGGCGTCGGCGAGTACGATATCGCCGCCATCCTCGAAAGCGGCATGGCGCTGATGCACCGCCACCAGCTGATGCTGCCCGCCGATCTCGCCACCCTCTTCCGGGTCGTGATCCAGCTCCAGGGCCTCGCCCAGCAGTTCGCGGTGCCGCTCGACCTGCAACGCCTCTTCACGCCCTATCTCGCCCGGATGATCCGCGACCGCTTCAGCCCGCGCCGCCTGGCCGGGGAGTTCGTGGAGGGCGCCCGCCGGTGGGATCACCTGCTCAAGACGCTGCCGGACGATGTCGCCGCGATCCTCCAGCAGGTGCGGCAGGGCAACGTCTCCGTCGACGTCCGCCTGCAGGACCCGGATCACCTCGCGGACACGCTCGTCGATGGCGGCATCGCGGCGGCGGCATTGCTCTCCACGGCGCAACTCATCGGGCGCAGCAGTGGCCCGAAGGTGCTCGGCATGTCCGGTCCGGGCCTCGTCACCGCCGGGATCGGCCTGATGGCGCTCGGCCGCATCACTCGCCGGAACCGTCCCAACCCGTCACTCCTTGGCGCGCTGCGCACGGTGCTCGACCTTCGCCCCGCTCCTGCGGACCCGTCGTCAGCAGAGGGGCAACCCGCGGCAGGGACGACACACCGGTCGGACCCGACCTGATTCTCACGCCCAGCCGACGAAAGTGAGCGGGGTTGATCCCTCCACCGGGAACCGGGATGGCGACCCCGGCGTTTGGTGAGGGGAACAGGAGCCGGGACGATCCCGGCCACCGCTTCACCTCCCGACCCCGATCCGAACCGCCTCCCGGAGGACCCAGCCATGAAACTGTGGGACAAGCTCACATCCACCCGTCGCCCGGACGAGGGCATCGTCGCCCTCCCCGCCGCCGAGGTGCGAACCCGCCTCCTCGCCCTCAACCGTCCGACCGCCCCCTGGCAGATCGTCGATGGCAGCGAAGAGGGCGTCGACCTCATCGCCGAGTGGAAGATCGTCGATGCCCGCTGGTACGAGATCTTCGCCAAGGCCAGCCTCGAGAAGACCTTCCGCATCCGCATGAAGTTCGACGAGGGCGATCACGACCTGCGGGCGAAGGACGAGGAGTACGAGGTCTCCTGGCGCGCCGGCGTGCCCACCCTCTCGCTCTCGAAGAGCAAGACGATGGGCCAGACGCAATCGATCCAGTTCGGCGCCGCCTACGGCTTCACCGAGGAACTGCGCCCCGGCGAGATCTACCAGTACCGGTTCAACACCAGCGAGCTGAAGGGCCCCATCCAGGAGGTCGTCACCGCCTGCGGCTGGACCTACAAGGGCGTCTCGTTCGGCAAGCTGTGAGCGCGTCGTCCGGCGCCAGGACTGACGGGGTGCCATCGTCGGGACGGGCGCCGGTACGCCACACGCTTGCAGGTCACACTTCGCACCACGACACCATATGCACGACTGCGGCGGGGATCATCCGGTTCCCCGCCGTCGTCGTGTAGGATTCGCGTGCGCCCGCTGGAGCGACCGGCTCCCGGAGCGGATGGCGCATCGCCCTCCCGCACGGAAAGCCGGAATCACCATCGACGCCCCCACATCCACGTCCACATCCATTACGCCGAGCGACGCGCTGCCCGTCCATGCCCGTTCGCAGACAACGACCGTCCTCATCCTGGCCGGGCTCATCCTCACCGCCCTCAACCTGCGCATCGTCATCAATGCCGTCGCCCTCGTCCTGGACGAGATCCGCGACACCACCGGCATCTCATCCGCCGGGGCGGGGCTGCTCACCACCCTGCCGGTACTCTGCTTCGGCCTCGTCGCGCCCTTCGCCCCGCGCATCGCCGCCCGCATCGGCCTCGACCGCGCGCTGATCCTCGCCATGCTCGGCCTGATCGCCGGCACGCTCGTCCGCATCGTGCCGTCCACAGCGGTCCTCTTCGCGGGGACGGCCATTCTCGGGCTGGGGATCGGCATCGCGAACGTCCTGCTCCCCGCCTCGATCAAGCGCGATTTCCCGGGCAATGCCGGCACGATGACTGGCCTCCTCTCGATGATGATGTCGCTCTCCGGCACGATCGGCGTCGGCCTCACCATCCCGCTCCAGCAGGCGACCGGCCTCGGCTGGCGGGGAACGATCGCGCTCTGGGCGATCCCGGCCATGCTCGCGGTCGTCGCCCTCCTGCCCCGCCTGCGCATGACCCTCGGTGCCCCGGTTCCGGGCACGACCCAGGTCGCCCCGGCGGCGATCAGCCTCTGGCGCGATCCGCTCGCCTGGCAGGTGACGCTGGTGATGGGCTTGCAGGCCTTCGTCTTCTACGCCATCGCCACGTGGTATCCGACGATGATGGTGGACAAGGGCATCCACAAGGCCGATGCGGGCCTCTACCTCTCGGTGACGAACTTCGCCGGCATGTTGAGCTCGTTCCTCGTCCCCACCTGGGCCAGCCGCCGCCACAACCAGCAGGCCTTCATCCTCGGCACCTCAGTGCTCCTCGTGATCGCCCTGGTCGGCCTGATCGTCGCCCCGACGACCGTACCACTGCTCTGGATGCTCATCTTCGGGATCGGCGCGGGGTCGGCGCTCAGCCTGGCGATCGCCTTCTTCTCGCTGCGCTCGCGCGATGTCCACCACGCCGCGCATCTCTCCGGCATGGCCCAGTTCATCGGCTACTGCCTGGCGGCGTCCGGCCCCTTCCTGATCGGCGTCCTCCACGACGCGACCGGCGGCTGGCACGTTCCCCTGCTGGTCGTGCTGGGCGCGGTGATCGCGATGACCGCCGCCGGCATGGGCGCGGCCCGGAATCGCTACGTCGGCACCGAGGTGGTCGCCCGCATCGACTGATCGCATCGCCGTGGCGGGTGCCGGGACCGTGAGCTACCGGCCCAGGGGCGCGACGGCCACCACTGCATGCTCCGGTTCCGGCAGCAACGCGGGCGGCGGCGCCAGGACGATCCAGACCGCCACGAGCAGCGGCAGGACCATCAGCCCGAGGATAGCCGGCGAGTAGCCCCCGAACAGCGACACCGCGAACCCGAACGGTAGCGGCCCGATCGCCGATCCGAAGAGGCTCGCCGCCATGCTGAACCCCCGGATGCTCCCCAGGTGCCGCCGCCCGTAGTAGGTCGGCCACGCGACATCGATCGCGACCCCGGTCAGCCCGTTCGACGCCCCGCGCAGCGCCCTGTAGGCCACCGCGATCGCCGGGTTCCCCGAGAAGAAGATCGCCAGCAACGTCGCGGCCAT
>JBQCJS010000200.1:0-4755 GCA_051952485.1 Thermomicrobiales bacterium
CGGTGAGGGAGACCCGCGCCCCGAACACCAGCCGGGTCAGCACGTCCCGGCCGAGCTGGTCGGTGCCCATCGGATGCGCCCAGCTCGGCCCCTGCGTCACGAGATCGTAGTTCTGCTCCGCATACGAGTAGGGCAGCAGGTAGGGCCCGACGATCGCCACGATCACCAAGAAGATGATGAACCAGAGGGAGATGACCGCCAGCTTGTTCTTGCGGAGCCGGCGGAAGGCCGCTTTCCACAATCCTTCGATCTCATCGGCCCGCCGCCCGATCACCACATCCGAGGCCGAATCTCCGGCCAGTGCGCTCGTTGCCATGTCTCTTCACCAATCCTCTATCGGGTGATCCGCGGATCGAGCAGCGGATAGATCAGGTCCACGATCAGGTTCATCACCGTGATCACGAACCCGAACAGGAGGACCGTTCCGAGCACGACCGGATAGTCCCGCGAGGAGATCGACGTCACGAAATACCGCCCCATGCCGGGCACACCGCAGATCACTTCCACGAAGAACGACCCCGTGATGATATCGGCGAACACGACACCGCCAACCGTGACGACGGGGAGCAGGGCGTTGCGCAGGGCATGGCGGATGATGACCCACCGCTCCTGGACGCCTTTCGCCCTCGCCGTGCGCACGTAGTCGGACCCCAGCACGTCCAGGAGGCTCGCCCGGGTATAGCGCGCCAGGATCGCGGCCGGGAAGAAGGAAAGCGCCAGCGCGGGAATGATGATCTTGGGCGAGAAGATGCCGTCCCAGCCATTGGTCGGCACCAGTCCGAGCCAGCTGGCGAGGATGAGGACCAGCAGCGAGGCGACGACATAGGATGGCGTGGAGATACCGACGATGGAGAGGAAGCTGGACACATAGTCCGCCGTCGAGTTGTGCTTGACCGCCCCGATGATGCCGAGGCTGAGCCCGATGATCGTCGCGATCACCATCGCCACCAGCCCAAGCTGGAGCGAGACGGGGAACGTATCGGCGATGATGTCGCTCACCGTGCGGGACCGGCTGGAGAACGAGGGGCCGAAGTCGCCGTGCAGCACATTCACCAGGTAGTTGATGTATTGCTTCCAGAGCGGATCGTCCAGCCCATATGCCGCATTGAGGCGATCGACCACCGCCTTCGGCAAGGGCTTGTCCTGGTTGGACCATGGGCTGCCGGGCGTGGCGTGGATGAGCAGGAAGGTGACGGTGTAGATCGCCAGCATCGTGGGAATCATCAGCAGAATACGGCGAATCACATAGGCAGAGCGACTCACGGAGCCATCCGATCACTGCGACTGACGTAGGGAATGGAGAAGGCGGATGCCCTCTCCATTCCCAGGGGAACCGATGCGCGATTAGTGGGCGAGGATCTTCGGGTACCGCAGGTGGACGTAGGCGAGGATCGGCTGCATGTGCAGGTTCACCACGTACGGCTTCACCGCCTCGAAGGCGAGGCTGCGATAGACCGGGATGTAGGCCGCATCGTGCACGAGGATGACTTCCGCCTGCCGGTAGAGCTCGTCGCGCTTCGCGACGTCCGGCTCACCGACCGCCTTCGCGCAGAGCGCGTCGTACTCCTCGTTCTTCCAGCTCAGGTAGTAGTGATCGGACTGGCTGACGAAGTTCTGGTTGTGCCAGTTCGACGGATCGGCGAAGTCCGATCCCCACGAGCCGTACTTCGTATTGAACGGCTGCTCGTGGCGGGAGTTGACGTAGTCGGACCAGGCAGCCGCCTCGATCGGGTTCAGCTTGACCTTGAAGCCGAGGACCTCCGGAATGCGCTGCTCGATGTACTCGGCCACCAGCTTGGTGGTGGAGTCCACGCGGTAGGCGTACTCCAGCGTGAAGTCCGAGGTATCGACGCCGCTGGCCGCGAGGGCCGCCTTCGCCGCATCGGGACCGGCCGGGTTGGTGGCATCCGGGTTGTTGCCCGGAATGTCGCTTGGCACCACGTTGAAGGCCGGAACGAACTGCTTCTTGAGGATGGTGTTCGCGATCACGTCGCGGTCGATGGCCGCGTAGATCGCCCGGCGGAAGTCGGCATTGTCGGTCGGGGCCGTCTTGGCGTCGCAGGTGATGAAGCGGCAGTTGGACTGCGCGAAGGTGTGGATGTTCTTCGCCGCCTCGGCATCCGCCAGCGCCCGCTCCAGGTCCGACCCTTCCGGCGCGGCGATGTCCAGCTCGTCGTTCTCGAACGAGATGTACTGCTGCGTCGAATCGTCCGGGAAGATCGTGTACTCGCCCCGGGTGATGGTCGGCTTGTCGCCGTAGTACTGGTCGTTGAGTTCGAGCACGATGTTCTGGTCGTGATTCCACTCGGTCATCTTGAAGGGACCGTTCGAGACGATGTTCTCGGCCTCGGCCCAGGCGTCGCCCTTGTCCTCCACAACCTTCTGCGGCACCGGCGCGTAGGTCCAGGTGCTCGTCAGCAGCGGGAAGAACGGGGTCGGCCCCTCCATGTCGACCACGAGCGTGTAGTCGTCGGTCGCCTTCACGCCCAGCTCGTTGAAGTCCATCGGGTTTTCTTCGGCGTCGATGGCCGTGCCGTTCTTGATGACGTGCATCGCCGGACGGTACTTGCTCATCGTGTCCGGGTTCATCACGCGCTTCCACGAGTACTCGAAGTCGTGCGCGTTGAGCGGATCACCGTTCGACCACTTCAGGTCCTGGCGGATCTTGAAAGTGTACTGGGTGACATCGGCGTTGGTCTCCCAGCTCTCGGCGCAGCGCGGCACCACGTCGCCCGTGATCATGTCGACGCCGGTGAGGCCATCGAAGATGTTGAAGAAGATCGCCAGTTCGTCGTACCCGGTGGAGACGCCCGGGTCCATGTCGCGCGGCTCGGTGATCGCCAGCCGGAGCACCTGGTCCTGGGCGAGCTCGCCATCGCTGTCCGGGATGTGCAGGCCGACGGGACCGCTGGCGGCGGCGGGCGAAGCCGCGGGCGATGCGCCCGGGGTCGCACCCTGCCCGAGGACGGCCCGCGGGAAGACATAGGCGAGGCCGGCCGCGCCACCGACCGCGAGGACCCGCTCCATCAGCGTCCGGCGACTGGAACGATGCTCGAACGCATCGTCCAGCATGGACTGCAACTCCACCTTCAGGTTCTGATCGATCACGCCTGACTCCCTCTACCACTACCTCGAATCGAACGTTCGCGTCGCCGGAGAGACTTCATGTTCCTGGAACCCGTTGCGATCGGGTGGGCGGC
Organism: Thermomicrobiales bacterium; assembly: GCA_051952485.1. GTDB lineage: Bacteria > Chloroflexota > Chloroflexia > Thermomicrobiales > UBA6265 > JASGDN01. The sequence continues at coordinate 3,201 of JBQCJS010000200.1, forward strand.
GGCGCGTGGGTGTTCTGGACCCGTCGATGCTATCAACCGGCATCGTGCTTGTCCACGAACCTCCACGACGGCTCCTGCCCGAACGCTGGCGGCCATCCCACCATGGCCCGATCCGTTGTGCGCGGCTCCAGTTGGGCGGAAGGTAGCAGCCCGCCCCCCGAACCGTCAATCGATCGGGCCATGCTGACTGACCCTTTCGAACCGGGACCGGCCCGCTTTCGTGCAGTCCGCACAAATGCCAGGAGGGCGCTCCGGTCTGTCATGCCGAACCAGCGCAAGGCAACCGACCCCGATCCTTGCGGATCGGGGTCGGTTGCAGGCTCTTGCTATGACGACGGTCAGTGCGTCGCCGCACCGGAGCCGTGCCCGGCCGATGGACCGCCCCGGGTCTTCAGCAGGCTGGCCACGGTCGCCACTACCAGGATGCCGACGATCACCACCAGCGACAGCCACGTCGGGATCTCCGGCGCCCACTCGATGTGGTGGCCGCCGTTGATGAACGGGAGCTCGTTCATGTGCATCGCGTGGAAGATCAGCTTCACGCCGATGAAGGCGAGGATCGCGGCGAGGCCGAACGAGAGGTAGACCAGCCGCTCGAGCAGGCCACCGAGCAGGAAGTAGAGCTGGCGCAGCCCCATCAGCGCGAAGGCATTCGCCGTGAAGACGATATAGGGTTCCTGGGTGAGCCCATAGATCGCCGGAATCGAATCGAGGGCGAAGAGGAGGTCGGCGCTGCCGATCGCCACGATCACCAATGCCATCGGGGTGATGAAGCGCTGGCCGTTCAGCCGCACCGTGATCGCATCGCCGTGGTAGTCGTCCGTGGTCGGCAGGATGCGCCGAACGAAGCGGACGAAGGCGTTGTCGAAATCCTCGTCCTCGCCGTGTCCGCTGTCCTGGGTCAGCTTCCAGCCGGTATAGATGAGGAACGCCCCGAACAGGTAGAAGACCCAGCTGAACTGGTTGATGACCGCCGCGCCCAGCGCGATGAAGATGCCGCGCATCACCAGCGCCATCACCACGCCGATCAGCAGGACCTTCTGCTGATACTCACGCGGCACGCGGAACGAAGTCATGATGATGAGGAAGACGAAGAGGTTATCGACCGAGAGCGCCTTCTCCGTGATGTAGCCGGAGAAGAACTCGATCCCGTGCTGCCCGCCCCACACGTACCAGAGACCGAGGCCGAACACGATCGAGATGGCGATGTAGAACGCCGACCACCACGCCGATTCCTTCATCGATGGAGCGTGGGGCACGCGGACATGGGAGAAGAAGTCGAAGACGAAAAAACCGAGGATGACGACGATCGTCGCCACCCATACCCACAGATCGACCGACACGGGAGTTCCTCCAGCAGTCACGACAGGCCACTGGAGGTCTCTTCCACCGGACGGGCACACAACCCGATCCAGCCGGGGCGCCAGGTCGAACCGATCGACCGTATTGACGACGCCGCCGCGAAGGAATACTCCCCTCCATTATTGCGTTGACGTCTGCATTCTACATGCCCTGCGCGCTCTTGTGAAGATGATCACAAGCCATGCAGCCCGCT
>JBQCJS010000201.1:0-5015 GCA_051952485.1 Thermomicrobiales bacterium
ACTACATGCGCCGCTATCCCCACGCCTTCAGCGGCGGCGAGCGCCAGCGCATCTCGATCGCCCGGGCGCTCGCGCTCGATCCGAGGCTGGTCGTGCTCGACGAGGCGGTGTCCGCGCTGGACGTTTCCGTGCGCGCCCAGATCCTGAACCTCCTGGAAGACCTCCAGGAGGAACTGAACCTGACCTACCTCTTCATCTCGCACGACCTGAGCGTGATCGAACACATCTGCGACCGGGTGGCCGTGATGTACGTCGGCAAGCTGGTCGAAACGGCACCGACCGATACGCTCTTCCGCGCACCCGAACACCCCTACACGGAGGCGTTGATCTCGTCGGTGCCGATCTCCGATCCGCGGCAGCGGGGGATGCGGGGCCGGCTCCGCCTGGCCGGGGAGATCGCCGATCCCTCGAATCCGCCAAGCGGTTGTGCCTTCCACCCGCGCTGCCGGTTCGCGACCGACATCTGCGCGGCAGAACGCCCACTGCTGCGCACGCTGCCCGGCCACGATCCTCGTCAGGTGGTGGCCTGTCATCACGCCGAGTCCATCAGCCTTCAGGGCGTCGCCGGCGACGGGATGGCAGCGGACTGAGGGAAGGCGGCAAACCACCGGCCGCAGCAACCAGAGCGAGGGTTTGCCCTACGAAGTGGTTCGACCGAATCGCCTGGCAGTCCGGCCGTATGTAGGGGCCGACTTCATGTCGGCCCGACCACATGAGCACAATGCCAGGCAAGGCGAGACGGTCCATTGATCGCGGCGTCTCGCCTGATGTGGCCGGCGGCCCGGCCCGGCACATCGATGCCACGCCTGCCGAGACGGTCCACTCTGCATAGCGTCTCGTCCATCCTGTCCGTTGCTGCTCCGTCAGGCCGCCCCCACGATATCCCGCATCTCCCCAGTGCTAGCGCCGGGACTGGGATGCTCAACCGAGGATCTAGTCCGGAGAGGGCTCGGTCGGAATCGTCACGGCGGACGGGACGGATCACGAGCGCGCGCCAGTAGCGCATGCTCGCCCGCGGCATCGAGTGCCGATGATCCTGCGGCTGGGAGCGCAGGCATGCAACTGGCTCGCTGCGGGGATACCCCCCTGCGATGCGGACAGCGTCTGGCCGGGCCACATGCGACCATGACGCCCACCTGGCCGGTTGGCGACCGTCACCTTCGTGAAAACCATCACGAAGGTGGGCCGTAAAGGCGTATACTGACCGGGTCATGTGTTGGGGCCGCGCCGATGCGCGCGGACGCCTGAGAGCGACCGCCGGATGGATGGCAGGCCGCGACGCCCGCGCCCGGCATCTGTCACCCGTTCCTACGGTGGAGGACCATCATGCTTCCGGTTTCCCGTGCCGATCGGGCGCTGACGAAGGCGTCGCCGATCTTCGCAGTGCTGCTTTCGGGAATCATCTCCGTGCTGTCGATCCTGCTCATTCCGGCGTCCGCGACCTCCGTCGCGGCCCAGGGAACCTGCGCCATCGCGCCAGCGTCGACGCCAGTGGCGGCCGATGCTTCGCCGGTCTCCCTCCCCGAGATCCCGGCCGTGACCGTGCCGGAAGGCGCCACCAAGATGGTCGTCGGGTACATGCCGCTCTCCATCTATGCGCCGATCTACGTCGCGCTAGAGAAGGGCTACTACGCCGATGAGGGACTCGATGTCGAGCTCCAGTCCTTCACGAACGGCACCGACATCACCACGCTCACGGCCACCAACAAGCTGAATGTCGGCCTCACCGGCGTCGGCCCGGCCTACTGGAACGGCGTCTCCCAGGGGCTGCCGCTGACGATCATCGCGCCGGGGCATTCCGAGGGGAACCCGGTCGCCAGCCCGCTGATGATCTCGAAGAAGGCGTGTGAGGACGGCACGATCAAGAGCGTGGCCGACCTCAAGGGCAAGAAGGTCTCGGTCAACGCCCCGGGCGCGACCGAACTGTGGCTCGAGAAGGCGCTGGAGACTGGCGGCCTGACCATCTCCGATGTCGATCTCCAGTACCTCACCTTCCCGGATGCGGTGACGGCGCTCGATTCGGGCGCGCTCGATGCCGCGATCGTGGGTGAGCCGGTCGCCACGCAGGCGGAGCAGAACGGCCTCGCCGTGCGCCTGCTCTCCGACTTCCCGGTCCAGGGCATCTGGCCGACGATGGTCTTCGGCAACTCCGACTGGCTGAAGGCCAACCCGGACGCCGCCGCCGGTTTCGGGAAGGCCTACCTGCGCGCGTCGGCGGACCTGAATGCGAACTTCAACGACCCGATGAACCTCGCCATCATCACGAAGTACACCAATGTGCCCGCCGACCTGATCGCCGCCTCCGTCAAGCCCATCTACTCGGAGGATGGCGCGATCGACCTCGACAGCCTGAACCAGCTCCAGACGTTCTTCGGCGACCGCGGCCTGCTCGACTACGACACGCCGATCGACCCGAAGACGATGGTCGATACCCAGTATGTCGAGAAGGCGGAGTCGGGCTCCTGAGCATGGCTGCGCGCGATCTCTCCCTTTCGTCCATCCCGGCATCGGCAGCAACCTCGTCGATCGGTGCCCAGGTCAAGAACGGGGCGGCCAGCCGTCCCGTTCTTCCCGGCGCCAGCGTCGAGGCGCGCGGCGTCGGCCGCCGGTTCGAGACGGCGCGCGGTCCCGTCGATGCCTGCCGCGATATCGACCTCGATGTGCCGGCGGGCAGTTTCACGGTGATCGTCGGGCCGTCCGGCTGCGGGAAGTCGACCTTCCTTCGGATGCTCGCGGGCCTCGACCACCCCACCAGTGGCACGCTGGTCCTCGCGGATGGTCGCGGCGGCACACCCTCGAACGCGATGGTCTTCCAGGGGCGGAGTCTCTTTCCGTGGCTCACCCTTCGCCAGAACGTCGCCTATGGCCTCAAGCTGCGGGGCACGTCGCGCAAGGAACGGGGCGAGCGGGCCGATGCGCTGCTCGCCACGGTGGGACTGCATGCGTTCCGGCGGGCCTACCCGCACCAGGTCTCCGAGGGGATGCGGCAGCGGGTCGCCATCGCGCGGGCCCTGGCCGTCGATCCCGACCTGCTGTTGATGGACGAGCCGTTCGGCGCACTGGACGAGCAGACGCGGTTCCTCCTGCAGGAGGAACTGCTCCGGATCTGGGACGAGAGCCGGAAGACGGTCGTCTTCGTCACCCATTCGATCGATGAGGCGATCGTCCTTGCCGACCGCATCGTGATCATGAGCGCCCAGCCGGGCACCATCCGCGCGACAGTCGATGTGCCGTTCGCCCGGCCCCGCGCCCTGATGGATGTCCGCTCCGATCCCGCCTTCACCGCGCTCTTCACCGAGATCTGGTCCATGGTGCGCGAGGAAGTGACCGCCGCGCGGATGGCCCAGGAAGCGAGCATGGCGCGATGAGGACCACCCTCCGCCAGCGCCGGATCGCGGAGATCGCCCTGACGATCGCCGCGCCGGTTCTCCTGCTCCTGATCTGGGAGGTGCTCTCCCGTACGAAGACGATCAACCCCCTGTTCTGGCCGCCACCCAGCTCCCTGTGGGACACCGCGAAGACGCTCTGGGTCAAGAACGACCTCTGGGGCGATATCCGCGTCTCCCTCGGGCGCATCCTGGCCGGATTCGTGGTGGGATCGGTGCCCGGCATCGTGCTCGGGCTGCTGATGGGCCTCTTCTGGCCGGTGCGGGTCTTCTTCATGCCGCTCGCCGCCGCCATCTACGCCGTGCCGAAGATCGCGATCCTGCCACTGGTGATCATCGCGCTCGGGATCGGTGAGGCCTCGAAGATCGCGATCGTCGCCCTCTCCATCTTCTTCCTCGTGGCGCTCAGCACCATGAGCGGCGTGCTCGAACTGGACGCCACCTACCGCGATGTCGCTTCCAATCTTGGGGCCAGCCGGTGGGAACTGTTCTGGACGGTCGCGCTGCCGGGCGCGCTGCCCGCGATCTTCAATGGCCTGCGCCTGGCGCTCGGATTCGCGCTGATCGTGATCGTCGGCACCGAGTTCCTGGCTGCCGACCAGGGAATCGGGCACATGATCTGGCAGAACTACCAGACCCTGCGGATTCGCCAGATGTTCGTCGGCCTCATCATCACGGGTATCATGGGGTGGGCGCTCACGCTCTGCCTCGATGGCATCGCCCGTCTCGTCATGCCCTGGCGCTCCACCCACCGATAGGGTCCCGTCCCATGCCTACCGCCACGCCCTCCACCGGTCCCACCCATAGCCGATCCCTGTCCGCGACGCCCCGCTGGCGCGTCTGGTTCAATGCGGTTCGTCCCCGCTCGTTCACGACGTCTACGGTCCCGGTGGTCGCGGCGGCGGCGCTGGCGATGGTCGATGGCTGGATCGATCCGTGGCTCTTCATCCTGATGCTGATCGCCTCGATCTTCACCCACGCGGCCTGCAACCTGACGAACGACTACTTCGATGACCGGCGGGGCGTCGATTCCGCCGTCACGCTCGGCCAGGGCGGCGCCCTCCAGCGTGGCGACCTCACCCACGACGACCTCCGCAATGGCATCATGGTCAGTTTCGGGATCGCCATCCTCGCGGCGGTGCCGGTGATCGCGGCGGTAGGACCGGTGGTGCTCTGGATCGGACTGTTCAGCGCCGCCGCCGCGTACCTCTACACGGCTGGCCCGTTCCCGCTCGCCTACTGGGCGCTCGGTGAGGTGACCGTCTTCCTGACCATGGGCATCGGCATGGTCTGTGGCGCGTACTACGTGCTGCGCGGCTCCGTCTCGACGCCGGCCATCCTCCTCGGCGCGGCGATCGGCATGCTCGACGCCGCCTTCCTGCACGCGAACAACATGCGCGATGTGGAGACCGATCGTGCGATGCACAAGCGGACCCTGGCGAACCTGCTGCCGCACGGCCTCTCGATCGCGTGGTATGCCGTCCTGCTCTTCACCCCCTATGCGCTGGCGATCGCGATGTTCGTGAACGAGCCGGAGCTCTATCCGGTGCTGCTCGTCTGGCTCTCCTTCCCGACCGCCTACCGGCTGGTCGAACGGGGCGGCCTGGCGACCACGTCCGCGCAACTGAA
>JBQCJS010000202.1:0-4551 GCA_051952485.1 Thermomicrobiales bacterium
GGAATGGGTGTGGACATGGGTGGACCTTCGGTGGAGCAGGGCGTTGGGCCGTCGAGGGTGACCGTCAGCCATGGAAGGGGTTGGGGCCGTTCGCGGTCGTGAGCGTCGCGGTGGCGGTCGTCTCCTCTTGGTGGGCGGAAGCCCAAGCGTAGGTGAGGACCTGTCGCCCCTCCACGAAGGTCGCCTCGACCTGCGGAAAGTCGAAACGGGCGAGGCCGTCGTGCGGGCGATGGGACCTCCGGCATTATAGGCCCGGGGGTGATCTCCCGATCTCGATTAACGGCCGATATATTGACGAGTGTCGATGCAAGGGGTAAGGTGGGCGCATGATCGATCGCTGCACCGACCCACTCTCCATCGATGTCCTGGATGTACCGCCGCTCGCGGATGCCGAGCGGGATCGCCTGGTTCGCGCCCTGAAGACGCTGGGGGATCCGAGCCGGCTGGAGATCTTCCGGCTTATCGCGGCCCAGCGGGAGCCGTTGTGCGTGTGCCACATCGTCGAGCGGATGCCGCTGCAGCAGCCGACGATCTCGCATCACCTCCGGCAACTTCGGGAAGCGGGGCTGGTCACGGTCTCGCGGCGGGGAACATGGGCCTACTACGCAGCCGATCCGCGTGGCATTGGCGCGATTCAGGTGTTGATCGATGCCGTGCTGGATGCGGCGAAGGAGGGAGGGGCGGTCCGCTGAGGGGCGCTTGCTGTTGGCCGAATGTATCGATAGGTGTCGATACAGTGAAAGGGAGTCCGATGCAATCCGAAACGTTCTCGTTCGATCGCCTCCGGGAGACGGTGCGTGAGAAGTATGCCGACCGGGCGCGGCTCGCGGCGGAGATTGCCACGACTGCGGCCTGCGGTCCCGGGTGTTGCGGGAGTGAGTCGCTGGACCCGATCACGGGCGGCCTCTACGGCGACGACGAGGCTGGCGAGGTGCCGGGCCTGGCCTTGCAGGCATCGCTGGGTTGCGGCAATCCGACGGCGCTGGCGGACCTGCGTCCCGGCGAGCGGGTGCTCGACCTCGGTTCGGGCGGCGGGATCGACGTGCTGCTCTCGGCGCGGCGAGTGGGGCCGGAGGGGTTCGCCTACGGCCTGGACATGACCGACGAGATGCTCCAGATCGCGGAGCGGAATCGGCAGGAAGCGGGTTTGGAGAATGTCCGGTTCCTGAAGGGGCACATCGAGGCCATTCCCCTTCCGGACGCGAGCGTGGATGTGGTGATCTCCAATTGCGTGATCAACCTGTCGGCGGACAAGGGGCAGGTTCTGCGCGAGGCGTATCGCGTGCTGGCGCCGGGCGGCCGCTTCGCCGTCTCGGATGTTGTCGTGCGCGGGGCGCTTCCGGATGACCTGCGGCAGGATATGGAGGCGTGGGTCGGGTGCGTGGCGGGGGCGCTGGACGAGGCGGTCTACCGCGACCTGCTGGCGGATGCCGGGTTCGCGGCGATCGAGATCCAGGAGACGCGGCGGTACGATCCACGGGAGTTGAGCGCCAGCCTGGCTGAGGGGGGATCGTGCTGTGGCCCGGCGGCGGGAGCCCCGCGGTGTTGGGACGATTCGGCGTTCGATCGCTTCGCGCAGAGCGGTGGGGCGATCTTCAGCGCCTTCGTGCGGGCGTCGAAACCGGCTGAGACATCGGCTTCCTGAACGCCCGGTCCTGAACCACAACGCCCCGGGGAGGACACTATCCTCCCCGGGGCGTTGTGGTGACGCGATCAGCGCGGGCGGCGGTAGAGCAGCATGGTCAGCGGGGCGAAGACGAGCAGGAGCACCCCGGAGCAGGCAAGAACGAGCCCGATGTCGCTGCCGGACGGATTGCCGGCCATCAGGCCGCGGACGGCGGTGGTGAGCAGGCTGATCGGATTGACGTTGACGAAGGCGCGGAGCACGCGGGGCATGGTGTCCGGGTCGACGAAGATGTTCGAGATGAAGGTCAGCGGGAAGAGGACCATCATCGCCATGTTCAGGACGGCGTTCGGGGAGCGGGCGATGAGGCCGAGGGCTGTCCAGGCCCAGGAGAGGCAGAAGGCGAAGACCAGGATGAGGGCGATGGCGGCGAGTATTTCGGGCAGGCTGCCATCCGGGCGATACCCGAGGATGACGCCGAGCAGGATGATGAGCGCGGAGGCGATGGAATAGCGGGCGGCATCGCCGAGCAGCGCGCCGACGATGGCCGACGGCTGCCAGATCGGCAGCGAGCGGAACCGGTCGAACATGCCCTTCGTGATGTCCGTGTTCAGGCCCATGCCGGTGTACATCGAGATCATCACGATGGTCTGGACGAGGATGCCGGGCAGGAGGAACTGGAGATAGGCATCCACCGATCCCGCGAGGGCGCCCCCGAAAAGGTAGGTGAACATCAGGGTCGACATGATGGGGAAGGCCGTCACATCGAAGAGCTGTTCCGGGACGTGCCGGATCTTGAGCAGGGCGCGCCAGCCGAAGGTGAGGGCGGTGGAGGCGGCGCTGGGGCGGGCCGGGCGGTTGCCGCTGGCGAGCGCGCCACGCAGGGCCTCGTTGGCATCGACACGGTGCAAGGTCCCGGCGTGGCCGGTTCCAGAGTGCGTGGCGTGGGTGGTCGCCGTGGTGGGGGTCGAACTCATGCGGCATGCTCCTCTTCGATGGATGCGTCGGTGTCCTGTGCCGGCCGGCCGGTGAGGGTCATGAAGACCTCGTCGAGGCTGGGCTGACCGAGCGCGAACTGGCTGACCCCGATACCGGCGGCGGCAAGGGCGTTGTAGGCGTCGCCGACGTGGCGCTCCTCGTGCCGGTCGAGGCGGGCTGTGAGCGCGACAGGATCGGCAGCCGCTGTGACGGGGCACTGGAGGGTGCGCTCGAGGAGCTGGAGGGCGGCGGGCCGGTGATCGGCATCGTGGAGGCGGATATGCAGCGCGCCCGCCCCGACCGAAGCCTTGAGCTCGCCGGTGGTGCCTTCGGCGATCACCTTTCCGTGGTCGATGACGGCGATGCGGTCGGCCAGTTGGTCGGCCTCCTCCAGGTACTGCGTAGTGAGGAGGACGGTCGTTCCTTCGGCAACGAGGGTGCGCACGATGCCCCAGACCTGATTGCGGCTGCGGGGATCGAGTCCGGTGGTGGGCTCGTCGAGGAAGATGAGGTCCGGCGTGACCACGAGGCTGGCCGCGATATCGATGCGGCGGCGCATCCCACCCGAGTAGTGCTTCACCTGGCGGGAGGCGGCTTCGGTGAGGTCGAAAGCCGCGAGCAGGTCGGTGGCGCGACGGCGAGCGTCGGCGCCGCGATAGCCCCAGAGGCGGGAGAGCAGCGTAAGGTTCTCGAGACCGGTGAGGTCCTCGTCGAGCGAGGCGAACTGCCCGGTGAGGCTGACGCGGCTGCGGACGGCATTCGGATCGCGAACGACATCGTGGCCGAGCACACGGGCGGTGCCGCTGTCCGGCTTCAGGAGGGTCGCGAGCATCCGGATGGTTGTGGTCTTGCCAGCGCCATTGGGGCCGAGCACCCCATAGACGACGCCGGTCGGCACGGTGAGATCGACGCCATCGACGGCGCGGTTCTGGCCGAAAGCCTTGGCCAGGGCATGCGTTTCGATGGCGAAGGAGGCGGTTCGAGCAGGATCGGCCATGCAGACTCCCTTGTGGATAGGACGCGAAGGTCGGATGGTCTCTCGTGCGGGATGGTCGAGCTTCCTCGTTCCATCATGGCTGGGACCTAGTCCGCGCGCTTCTTCTCGGTTGCGGGAGGTGACGTCTTGCGACAGGCGGTCACAGGGGGTTCCGGTATGGCACAGCGCGGGGAAGTGTCCGAATGTGTCCTTTACGAGATGGTGATACGCCGGTGCTGCGGGCCGTTCTGCTGGCGCTAAGGCGTCATTACTCCAGCGGGGAGGTCTTGGCCGACGACAGTCCGGACGGTTCAGTGACGAATCTGCACCGAAATCATCAAATCCCCTTGAAAGGAAGTGAGGGAGGGGAGTACACTGCGTGAGCCGTCGGGGGAAGCCCTTCGGGGGCGGGGTCGGGGCCCGGGAGGCGCACAACGCCTGGGGCCTTGACAGGAAGCGAGAGTCGGTGATACACTCAATTCTCGTTGCCCACGGACCGGGAGGACTGGTTCGGGGAAAGACGCGTGGCTGCAGAAGGCCTCGGCAGGTGCATGGCACCGGGATCGAGGGAAGCAGCGCCCCGCACGACAAGGCGGGGCGTTCGTATGTCCGCCACGGCACCTAGAAGAAGGGGGCACCTGGGGAGCTGGCAAGGCGACCGGGTGTGGAAGACGAAGCAGGGCCATGGACCGAGGGGGCGGGGGAAACCCGGACCCGGGGGCCATGGACCGAGAGGTAGCGAGCGAGCACGTGCGCGAGAACGCGCGGGGGTGTGCCGGGGCATCGCGGAGTCCTGTGGGGAGACCCAGAGGGAGTCCGGAGACCGGACGCATCCAGGGCCGGAGCGAGACCGGCCACAATGGTGGAGAGTTTGATCCTGGCTCAGGATCAACGCTGGCGGCGTGCCTAATGCATGCAAGTCGAACGGGGTGGCCTTCGGGCCGCTTACGTGGCGGACGGGTGAGGACCACGT
>JBQCJS010000203.1:0-4727 GCA_051952485.1 Thermomicrobiales bacterium
GAGGCGGCGACGCGTGAACTGGCTCATGATCGGTCTCCGGACGGATACGGGCATCGGATGGACAGGGCCCCTGTACGAAAGCATGTAAATCCTAGTCCACAGGTCGTGATTCTGCGACCCGCCCCGGAGGGGCTATGGCACGTAGTAGAACGCCAGCGCCACGACGGCGTAGAGGGCCAGCAATTGCGCCCCTTCCAGCCAGTTCGTCCGCCCATCGACGGAGACGAGCGTCGCGATCAGGACCGCGCCGACCAGCGCCGCCAGTTCGTAGTTGTTGAAGATCAGCGACATCGGCTGCGGCCCGACGAACTGGCTCACCAGCACCAGCACTGGCGCCACGAACAGCGCGATCTGGATGCCCGACCCGACCGCGATCCCGATCGTGAGATCCATCTTGTTCTTGAGCGCCGTCTGCACCGCGACGAGATGCTCGGCGATGTTGCCGACCAGTGGCACCAGCATCACGCCGACGAAGAGATCGCTCAGGCCCCACTGCTCCGCCGTCGGTTCCAGCGCGCCGACCAGGATCTCGCTCATGAAGACGATCGCCAGGGTCGAAACCAGCAGCAGGCCGATCGCCCTGTACAGTACCTTCCGGTCGTGGCTTGCCGGCGCCTCGAAGTGCGGGGATTCGGCCTGACCGGACTTGGTGAAGAGGGTATAGACGAGGTAGAGCACGTAGAGGACGATCAGCACGATGGCCGCGCCGTCGCTGAGCTTGATGAGGTCGTCATGCGACATGGCGGTGTCTTCAGGAGCAAGGTAGAAGACCGCCGGAATCATCATCACGATCACCGCGAGCGACATCATGCTCGCGTTCGTGGACGCGACCTTCGCATCGAACGACTGCTCGCCGTTCCTGATCCCGCCAAGCAGCACCGCCGCCCCGAGCACGACCAGGATGTTGCCGATGATCGATCCGGCGATGCTCGCCTTCACCACGTTCACCAGCCCTTCGCGCAGGGCGACGATCGTGATGATGAGTTCCGCCGCGTTCCCGAGCGTCGCGTTCAGCAGGCCGCCGATCTTCTGTCCGGTGAAGAGCGCCACTTCCTCGGTCGCGTTCCCGAGCACCGCCGCCAGCGGGATCAGCGCCAGCGCCGAGAGGATGAACATCACGGGGTGGCTCCCTACCCCTGCGATCTCCATGCCCAGCGTAACCGGTACGAGAATCAGCAGCAGGTAGAGAATCCTCATCCCCTCACTCCCCCAGTTCCACCAGCAGGCCGAACGCATCCGCAGGCGATACCCCCTGCGGGTGCGTGAAGCGGTCGTTGGCCACCCCGACCAGCTCACGCAGCGACGGCACCCCGTTCGCCGACATCCATTCTGCCAGATCGTCCACCAGCCGGGTGAGTACCGTCGGATCGGTGAAGATCGCGGTCCCCACCTCGATGGCCGACGCCCCGGCCATGAAGAACTCCAGCGCATCGCCCAGCGTCGCGATGCCGCCCAGGCCGATCACCGGGATGTTCACCGCCGCCGCGACCTGGTAGACCATCCGCACCGCGACCGGCTTCACCGCCGGGCCGGAGAGGCCGCCCGTCAGGTTCGCCAGCACCGGCCGCCGCCGCCGCACGTCGATCTGCATCCCGACCAGCGTATTGATGAGCGAGACCGCGTCCGCGCCCGCCCCTTCGACCGCCTGCGCGATGCTGACGATATCCAGCGCGCCCGGGCTGAGCTTCACGATCACCGGCAGCGTCGTCGCCTGCCGCACTGCGCGCGTGACCTCGGCCGACATGTCGGCGTCCCACCCGAAGCAGAAGCCGCCAGCATTGATGTTCGGGCAGGAGATGTTGATCTCCAGCGCCGCGATCCCGGGCACCTCATCCAGTTCCCGCGCCATGTGCGCGAAGTCCTCGATGCTCTCCGCCGAGACGTTCACGATCGCCGGGACATCCCACTGCTCCCAGATCGGCGGGTACTTCTTGATGAATCCGCGCAATCCCGGATTCTGGAGGCCGATCGCGTTCAGCATCCCTGCCGGGGTCTCGGCGATGCGCGGCATCGGGTTACCGGAACGCGCATGCGGCGTGATGCCCTTGGAGACGAACGCGCCCAGCCGCTCCACATCGACGAAACTGCTGTACTCGGTGCCGTAACCGAAACACCCGGACGCCGGGATCACCGGGTTCTTCAGCACCAGCTCGCGCGGATTGCGCGGTGCGAGGTCGACACTCAGGTCAGGCACGAATGCGTCCTGCGGGGTCACCTGCTCGCTCATGACCACACCACCTCGTCCATGTCGAACACGGGACCATCCACACAGGACGTGACCATCCCGCGCTTCGTCTCCACCACGCACCCGAGGCAGGCCCCGAGCGCGCAGGCCATCGTCCGCTCGACGGAGAGCTGCACCGGAGGCTTCTTGCCCATCCGGTGCTTCAGCACGACATTCCGCAGGGAGTGGAACATGGGGGTCGGACCGCAGGTGAAGACCTGGTCAGCCCATTGCAGGTACTCGGGAATGAGGTCGGTCACGAACCCGTGATGTCCCCGGCTGCCGTCATCCGTCGCGACGACATACTCGATCTCGCCCCGGAAGGCCGACGCCGGCAGGAGCCCCGCTTCCGTCGCGGACCCCATCAGGTAGGTGACGGACAACCCCTTCTGCACCGCGCCCTCGGCCAGCATCAGCAGCGGCGCCGCCCCGACCCCGCCCGCCACCATCAGCAGGTTCCCGGAGCGCGGGGAGATCTCGAACTGGTTGCCGAGCGGCCCCAGCACATCAAGCGTTGTCCCCTCGGGCTGGGCGACGAGCCACGAACTGCCCCGTCCGAAAGGCCGCACCAGGATCGTCAGTTCGCTCGCCTCGGCGTCGGCGCGGTAGATCGAGATCGGCCGCCGCAGGAGCGGATCGTACGCTCCCTCACCCCGGCAGAGGATGCTCACGAACTGGCCCGGCTTCGCCTGCGCCACGAGGTTCTGCGGTGCGGTGAAGGTGATGAGCGATGAATCGCCCATGATCGGCGCCGTGGCGGTGATCGTCCCGGTGAAGAGGCGGGATGCCCCCCTGGGGGTCGGTGTGGAATCGATCGAGGGCGTCGCTGTGTTCATGTTTCCGCCTGTCCGTGCCGCGTGCCATTCGTCCGCATTGCCTGCTGCTACGTGTCCTGCCGACGCTGGCGAGCTACGTCCCCGCCCGTCAACCCTCGGCCCACTCTCGTCGATGCGGCCCTTGTGGCCGCGGTGGACTGCATACAACGCTCCGCCACGTTCGGAGGCGATGCTTGGGATGCCCGGCGGCCACGAGGGCCGCATCTACGTGTTTGCGGAGCTCTCCCGAACCCGAAATACCGAGCGGGAAGTGCTCCCCGGCGAACCAGCGGGCTGAGAGATCGCCCTGCGTGGTGGCGAGACCGCGTCTCGCCCACCCTCCCGGACGCAGGGCGACCCGTGTGGGCTGCCGAGAGGCCCCGGCAAATCACCTCCGACGCAGCCCTAGGACCCGATGACGTGGTTCCGGTACGACGGCAACGGCTCCACCGTGTACACCGAACTCGCCTTCTCCATCGCCGCGATCATCGTCCGCGCCGTATCGACCGAGGTGATGCACGGAATCCCGCGCCCCACCGCCGCCCGCCGGATCGCCAGGCCGTCCAGGATCTCCTTGTCCGCCGGCCCCGGCGTGTTGATCACCGCATCGACCACGCTGTCGAGGATCAGTTCCATCACGTTGGGCGAACCCCGCCCGATGCGCTTCGTCACCATCTGCACCGGAATCCCGCTGCGCTCGATGAACGAGGCCGTCCCCTCCGTCGCGTAGAGCTTGTAGCCCATCCGGGCGAGGCTCGTCAGCCAGTCCGCCGAAGTCCCCTTGTCCTCGTCCGCCAGCGAGATCAGGATCGAGCCGTGGGGCGGAATCGCCATGCCGGAGGCGATCAGCGCCTTGAAGAAGGCCGATTCGAAGGTGCGGTCGATGCCCATCACCTCGCCGGTGGACTTCATCTCCGGGCCGAGGTTCACCTCCACACCGCGCAGCTTCGCCATCGAGAAGACCGGGGCCTTCACCGCCGTCAGCGGCTGGCGCGGCCACAGGCCACCCTCGTACCCCTGGTCCGCCAGGCTCTTGCCGAGCATGATCCCCGTCGCCAGCTTCACCATCGGCACGCCGGTCGCCTTGCTCAGGAACGGCACCGTGCGCGACGAACGCGGGTTCACCTCCAGCACGAAGATGCGCCCGCCGTGGATCACGTACTGGATGTTGATGAGGCCACGGGCGTTCAGCCCGAGCGCGATCCGCGTCGTGTAGTCGACGATCGTGTTGACCTCCTCCGGGAAGAGGTTCACGCCGGGGTAGACCGCGAACGAGTCACCGGAGTGGACGCCTGCCCGCTCGATGTGCTCCATGATGCCGGGGATCAGCACCCGCTCGCCGTCGCAGATCGCGTCGACCTCCACCTCCTTGCCGAGCAGGTATTTGTCGACCAGCACCGGATGGTCGTGCGTCATGTTCGCCTGGTTGCGGATGTAGCGAGCCAGCTGGTCCGGCCCGTAGACCACCTCCATCGCGCGGCCGCCCAGGACGTAGGAGGGCCGCACCAGCACCGGGTAGCCGATCCGGTTCGCGACCGCCTCCGCATCATGAAGCGACGTCACCGCCGCGCCGGTCGGCTGCGGGATGCCGAGGCCACGCAGGAAGGACTCGAATCGCTCGCGGTCCTCGGCGAGGTCGATCGAATCCAGCGAACTGCCGAGGATGTGCGCGCCGACATCGGTCAGCG